>DASYGQ010000209.1:0-6730 GCA_035999585.1 Bacteroidia bacterium
GAAATAGCAAGCGCTGATAGCCTTGATGGCATCATGAAGCAGTTTATTCCCCATAATTTCATGCACATCCTCACACCTTTGAATATTCACAGCGATAAGCTCGATCAATTCGATTTTAAGCATGTCCCGCAGTCGGAACACCTTTGGATGTATGAAGGAGTGACGGAATACCTGTCTAACGTCGTACAGGTCAAAGATTCGCTGATGACTCAGGAGGAATTCATGGATATTTTCCATGAGAAGATGGACCGCTCATCCACCTATCCGAATGTATCTCTCACTGAAATGAGCAAGGATCTCAATAAAACGATTAATAAAGAGGCCTTTATGAATGTGTTTGACAGGGGGGCAATCCTGGCATTTATGATGGATGTCAAACTCATGGAGCTTAGCAATGGAAAGATGGGGCTGAAAGATGTGCTTCTGAAGCTTTCTCAAAAATACGGAACGGCCACGCCTTTCAAGGAAGATTCCCTTTTTGATGAGATTGCCAGACTGACCTATCCTGAAATGCGGACTTTTTTCAATGATTTTCTGATTGCGAACAAACCTTTGCCGTATAAAGAATACTTCGAGAAGGTGGGCTTGAATTATTACCCGAGCCGGATTGATACGGTATGGTCATTTGGTAAATTTACCATGGCAGTCGACCAGACACACGATGAACTGATTATTGTCAAGGTAGATCCCGGAAATCTTTTCGGACTTCAAAAAGGAGATTTCCTGGTTTCCGTCAATGACATTGACCTGAATCTTTACAACTTTGAATTGGTCATGGAGCCTATTTACAAATCGAAGAATGGTGCCAGTGTCAAACTGGGCTACCGCCGGGGCACCGAGATGCTCAAGATCACCGCTACTCCCAAAGGATCTGTTGAAAACCGCACGAATGTGATTTCCGCCAATGCAGAAGCAAGCGACCGGCAGAAGGAATTCAGGGACAAAATCCTCGGCCCCTGAATGCATGAACTCATTTGATCTCTGTCTATGTTTTTCAAGAAAAAGACCCGCTGGTACAAGGTATTTGAGTCAACTGAAGATGCCAACGAGCGTGTGCCTCTTTACAAAACAGATACGGTACTGGCAGGAGGAAAGAAGATATGCATTGCCCATTCTCAGGATGGCTTTTTTGCGGTGAGCGACCGTTGTCCCCACAATGGTTTTTCCCTTGGTAAAGGCTGGTGCACGGAAAATAATACGGTTGTTTGCCCGCTGCACAGGTATGCATTCGATCTTAAAACAGGAAGAGCCAGGACAGGCCTTGCTGATTATGTCAATACATTCCCAGTGGAAGTAAGGCCCGACGGCATCTACGTGGGGATTGAAGCAACCGTTTTCACTTTATTCGGTGAATAATGATCCGGCTCAGCCGCCAAAACAATCAGTCAGTGAAAAGTTGTTTTTTAGCCTGACACCTTTTTCAGTCAGGTGAACCTCACAGCATTCATTCAGCGGGTCATGCTCAAGAAATAAAATATACCCTTCCTTCGCCGCCTGGTCTAAAAATATTTCTTTCTCTGCTATGGTCAGCAAAGGTCTGGTATCATATCCCATGACGTAAGGCAATGGGATGTGTCCCACGGATGGCAGCAGATCGGCCATGTAAACCACTGTTTTTCCTTTGTATTTGATTTGTGGAAGCATCATTGCATCCGTATGTCCGCGCATGTAACGGATTGAAATATCTTTTCCAAGTTCCGAGCCTTCTCCTGCTGAGCTTTCGGAGGCAACAAATTTTAACTGACCGCTTTCACTGATCGGTAATATGTTCTCTTTCAGAAAGCTTGCTTTTTCCCTTGGATTGGGTTGTGTGGCCCATTTCCAGTGCTCTGCATTGCTCCAGTAAACGGCGTTCGGAAACGTTGTTTCCAGTTTCGGTTTGTCTGATCCATAACGAATGCTTCCTCCGCAATGATCAAAGTGGAGGTGCGTCAGGAACATATCGGTGATATCGTTCCGGTGGAAGCCTAAATTCTTAAGTGAACTGTCGAGTGTGTCGGAGCCGTTCAGGAAATAGTGACTCATGAATTTGGCATCCTGCTTGTCACCGATGCCATTGTCGATCAGGATCAATCGCTTTCCGTCTTCAATCAACAGGCAGCGCATGGCCCAGTTACACATGTTGTTTTCATCCGGCTGATTGGTTTTGCTCCAGATGGTTTTTGGAACCACACCAAACATCGCCCCCCCGTCCAATTTGAAGAAACCTGTATTGATCACATGTAATTTCATCTGCTTAAGTGTTTGCACGAATTAAAGAAAAAAACAGTCAATAATCAAGATTATTTTTCCAGCATTAATAACTGAGATTCTGTTCTCAGAAATCTGAATACAATGTTTTTTATACTTGAAAGTTGAGTGTTGAATATTGAATATTGATTATTCTTTTTCAAATGAAAAAGCCCCCTTTCAGTTCGAAAGAGGGCTTCTGTTTTTTTATTGTTTTGCTGTTACCAAATCTTTACACGATCTTTTTCAGCTCTGTACATTTTATTGTCGGGCTTGAGGTCAAAGGCTGTATAAAAAGCCGTGATATTGGAAAGTGGTCCGTTTGCCCTCCATTGTGCAGGGGCATGAACATCGGACATGATCTGTTTGGCCAGGGCCTCGTTTCTTTTCGCTTCCATCCAGGAGTACGCATAGGCCAGGAAATAACGCTGGTCGGGTGTCAGGCCGTTTATCTTTTCATGCTTTTTCCACTGCTCTGTTTTCTGGAAGGCTTCATAACCCATGATCACGCCTCCAAGATCGGCAATGTTTTCGCCGAGGCAGGCTTTTCCTCTGACATGCATGCTGTCAAGCACAACGTATTTGTCAAATTGTTCGGCCAGCTTGTCGGCACGTTCACTGAATTTAAGGCTGTCTTCCCGGATCCACCAGTTGTTCAGGTTTCCTTTCTCATCATACTGGCAGCCTTCATCGTCAAAGCCGTGTGTGAGCTCATGGCCCATCGTAGAGCCCCCGATGACACCATACAGGACGGCATCATCCGGAAGGCCTTTCCCGAAACCGGGGATAATCACATTACAGGCCGGGATAACGATTTCGTTGTTGGTTGGTTCGTAATACGCATTGTAGGTCTCCGGTGTCATGTTCCATTCCGTGCGGTCAACAGGTTTTCCATATCTGCTGATCATATAATTGAAATACCATTTCTCCACATTCATGGTGTTCTTTGCGTAAGAAGTCCGGTCGATCTCCAGGTTTGAGAAATCTTTCCATTTGTCGGGATAACCCATTTTCAGAACAACACCGTTCAGCTTGTGAAGCGCTTTTGCTTTTGTGGCTTCCGACATCCAGTCCAGATTTTTGAGGTGATCGGCATATACGGTTTGTATGTTTTTAGCCATCTCCATCAGTTTTTCTTTGGTATGCTCCGGTACATAATGAGCCACATATTCCTGAGCCACAATTTCCCCGATGGTTCCTTCGGTACGCTCAACCATGCGTTTCCAGCGCGGCTTTTGCTCGGTGGATCCTGTCATGACAGTATGATTGAAGTGGAAGTTCTCTTTTTCAAAAGCGTTGCCCAGGCAGCCGGTGTAGTTGCTCAGTAGTTTCCATTTTAAATAGGCTTTCCATTGGTCGGTTCCGGTCGTTTTGATGGTTTGCTCGAGGGCCGTGATGAATTCAGGTTGGCCGATAATGACGGTATCAACAGCAGGAAGCCCCATGTCGCTGAACATTGATTTCCATTCAATGGAGGGACTGAGTTTATTAAAGTCAGCAGCGGCCATTTTATTGTAATTCTTATAAGGATCGCGAAGGTCTTCAATGGTTCGGCATGATTTCGCCAGTGTTTTTTCAATCTCGAAAACAGTTTTGGAATCAGCGTCAGCCTGTGCTTCGGGAACACCGGAAAGAACAAAGATGTTGCGTACGTGCTCCACGTATTTCTCACGTATATTCTTGGTGCGGGAATCGTTTTTAAAATAATAATCGCGCTCAGGAAGGCCTAATCCTCCCTGCTGCACAAACACGGCATACTTGGAGCTTATTTTGTCATCCCTGTTGATGTAAAAGGAAAAGAGGGGCGAACAGCCGATGGAATGCAGGTGACTGCATTCGCTGAATAAGCTATGCAGGTTTGTAATGGCTGCCACACGGTTAAGTTCTTCTTCCAGTGGTTTGATACCAGATTTCTCACGGGTGACCGTGTCCATTCCACTGGCATAAAAATCTCCTATCTTCTGACGAACAGAACCTTTGGCTCCGGGATTCTTGGAACAATCGTCGCAAATAATCCTTAAGATGTTGTTGATGCTGTCCTGCACCAGCAGATAAATGCCGTTATGGCTTTCCGATGCCGGAATGGGATTGGCTTTGAACCAACCTCCGTTGGAATAATAGAAGAAGTCATCCCCTGGCTTAAGTGTGGTGTCCCGGTGTTCGGAAAGAGGATCGGAATATTTACCCGTCTTTTGCTCACAAGAGGTTAGGAGCAGTACAGAGCTGAACAAAAGGAAGGCGCCCAGGCTGGTTTGTTTGTTTAATATGCGCATGGCAAAATGTTTTGAAACTGTTTTCTGTGGGAAATGATTTGAACAGGAACGAAGATAAGTAAAAAGAGCGGATTGGGGCAGGGTTTGTGCTGAGCGGCAGAATTGCGTTTTGAAAGGGTTCAGCACCTGCTTTTTCACCAAAAGCCTGTTTAAAACTATCTGTTTCCGGTCAAACCTCCGGCTGCTGATTGTGTAAGTTTATCCTATAAATTAGAGATTATGAAAGTCCATTTCATTGCCATCGGAGGAAGTGCCATGCACAACATGGCCATTGCCATGCATAAAAAAGGGTTTAACGTCAGCGGGTCGGATGATGAGATCGTGGAACCTTCGAAAAGCCGTCTTCAGAAACACGGACTCCTGCCGGAAGCTGCGGGATGGTTTCCCGAAAAGCTTGATTCAAGACCGGATGCCGTCATTCTTGGTATGCATGCCCGAGCCGATAATCCGGAACTCATTCATGCCAAAGAACTCGGCTTGCGTATTTATTCCTATCCTGAATACATATACGAACAAACAAAGGACAAGACACGCATCGTTGTGGGTGGCAGCCATGGTAAAACAACCATCACCGCCATGATTCTCCATGCCCTGCATTTTCATGGCATGGATTGCGATTATCTGGTGGGTGCCCAGCTTGAAGGTTTCGATACAATGGTTAAGCTTACAAAGGAGGCGCGTATCGCGGTTATTGAAGGGGATGAATACCTGAGTTCGCCGGTCGACAGGCGTCCCAAGTTCCACCTGTACCATCCCAATATTGCCATTGTCAGCGGCATTGCCTGGGATCATATCAATGTGTTTCCCACCTATGCGAATTATGTGGAGCAGTTCGCCACCTTTATGATTCTCATTGAAAAAAACGGAAGTCTGGTCTACTGCGCTGCTGATCCCGAAGTAAAAAGACTTGCTGAAGCGGCCCGACCGGATATCAGCAAAATCCCTTATTCGGTGCCGCCCTATGAACTGATCAATGGGGAAACGTATCTGGTCACCAAGACCGGCAGAAAGGCGCTCCAGATTTTCGGAGAGCACAACCTCATGAACCTGAATGGTGCCCGCCTGGTCTGCAATCAGGTTGGTATGAGCGATGAGCAATTTTATGAAGCCATCGGTAGTTTTAAAGGTGCAGCCAAAAGGCTGGAGCTGGTCCGAAAAGAAGAAGGCTTTGCTTTCTACAAGGATTTTGCCCATTCGCCATCCAAGCTGAAGGCCACAACAGGAGCCGTCAAATCACAGTTTCCGGATCGCCGGCTGATCGCTTGTATGGAGCTTCACACCTTTAGCAGTCTGACCGGAGATTTTCTGAAAGAATATGCAGGATCAATGGAGCTGGCTGATGAAGCGTATGTGTATTTCAATCCGCATACCATTGAGCATAAAAAGTTAAAGAGTATTAGCCCGGAAGAGGTGAAAGCTGCTTTTGGCGGCAGCAACCTGAAGGTTTATACGGATTCATCTGAGCTGACAGCCATGCTGAAGGGGAAAAAATGGAAGGGCAATAATTTGCTTATGATGAGTTCCGGGAACTTTGACGGACTGGATTTTAAAACGCTCGCTGCCGGATTGAACGTCAGCTGAAGGAATACAGTTTAAATGTCTTTAACCGATCTTTCGTTTGCTGATGAGATAGCTGATGACCACAGAAACCATTCCGCCCAGGATCAGTATGAAGATAAACAGAATGATAAATCCGAAAAGCAGCTGTCCGATCGATATAGGAGCGCCTTTCTGATTGGTTGTGACAACAACACCCGTTGAGAACGTTGCAAAGATGACGGAGAAAACGGCTGAGGTAACCAGGCCGGCGCGCAGCAGTTCCATGGGTAGTCCCGCATTTTTATAATCTTTCTTTTGAGTGGCATTGACGGAAAGGATCAGCCCTCCTACAATCATCAGAAACATCAACAGCAGTTCAGGGCTTTGAAACTGAGGTTCAATCCCGCTCAGGCTCATGGCGAGCTTGAAAGCAATCACAACTACAGAGAGATAGATACCGTACTTAACCGGAGTTTTCATGGGCAATGAAGCAAATCTGGGTAAAGCGTCCTTTATTTGTTCATCGAGATCAGGAACTCTTCGTTGGTAGCCGTATTGCGCATCTGGCGCAGCAGGAATTCCATGGCTTCGAGCTCGTTCATGTCCGCCAGGTGATTGCGAAGCACCCAGAGGCGCTGCAGCACATCCTTTTCAACCAGCAGGTCATCGCGACGGGTACTGGAAGAAAC
>DASYGQ010000245.1:0-6595 GCA_035999585.1 Bacteroidia bacterium
TGTTGGTGGAAACCCAGGCACTTCCCTTGCCATCGAGATAAAGGTTGCGGCAGATATTGCTTGACAGACCGTTATTTTCGGTAATGGATATGATGTCCTTGCCCCTCTTTACAATAACTCCGCTTCCCTTGGTTGCATACCACCAGATATGGTCAGCCGATTCTTTAATGTCCTCGATCCGGTTCTGAAAAATGGGTGCGTTTTCGCCCTCGTAGTTGAACTTTTTGTCTTTGAATGACCATAAACCGTTTACGCAACCCAGCCATATTTTGTCAGTATTGTCGCAATAAATAGAGAGGATGATGGATTTACAAAGGTATTGCTCCAGTACTTCCATTGTATTGGGATCTATTTTTGAGATCATAATATGATTCCCGGCCCAGATGAAATGTTCCTGGTCTGACGTAAAGCATTTATAAACGGAATGCTCATCGCCCTTCTGAATAAACTGAAATGAATGTTTTTCCGGCTCGGTTACAAAGGATGAGTTGGCCCCGACAATCAGCTCTGCGCTAATCGGGTTTTTGATAATCTGGTAAACGAAATCATCTTTTCTTCGCCAGGGTACTGCCGGACTGATAACCGAATCTGCGGTGACGATCGCAAGATGACCGTTTGCGAGCCCTGCCCAGACACTGGAAGAATCACGGCTCAGCAGTGCAGTCACCTTATTCATTTCAAGTCCGCTGTTTTTATCGTAATAAAGAAGGCCTGCTGATGTCATGTAATAAACCCCGTTTTCAAGCGTGGTAAACCAAAACCCTCCTTCCGAATCCTCTTCAATACCTGATACGGATAATCCATTCAGGTAATGAAGAGGCTTTTTGACATTCAGTTTCCCGTCCTTAAAAAAGAAAACTCCATTCTTGAGCGTTCCTGCCCAAACGTTGCCGTTTTTGTCCACATAACCACTGACAAAAGTTGCTTTCTGCCCTTCGTATGCTTCATTTGTTCCGAACTTAAAAACAGATTTGGCTCCGAGTACAACGGATTGCCCGTCTTTCATTTTCAGAAAGTAAGAATTGCCATTCAGAAATTGACATGAACCTATTAATACGCCTTCTTTTTTATTTCGCTGACCAACAGTATAAACATAGTCAACGTCATTCAGGCTGACCTCTTCATTGAATGAATAACCATATATTGAACCTTTTCCATCGATATCGAATTCTTCATGTCCCAAAGTAATCATGGGAATTGTACTCAGGTCTTTGGATCTGTAAGGAGGCGCTATCTTAAAGTAATAATTTGTCTGAATTGTTCCACACCAGATTGTGTCGCCGGGATCAATATACAAACCGGATAGAATTCCATGTTTGATCATGGAAGTAAGCTTTTCATTGGCAGGGATTCCGTAGATGCTGTCGCCCTGGAAATAATATAGCTTGCCTGAAAGGCTCCTGAACCAGATCCTTCCTCTTGAATCTTCCGCCGATCCGAATATAGTATTGTCGCCCAGTCCGTTTCGGGTACTGTAATTGTGAAAAACATAACCATCGTAACGGCTTACACCCGCATCGGTACAGAACCACATATAGCCCTTCGAATCCTGCATCACATCATAAACCTCCGAACTGGGAAGCCGGTCCTTGACATTAAAATTTCTGAAAATGGGTTGTTGGGAGAAAGACTGGAATGCAATGAAACAAAAGAAGAGAGCAAAAGTCGCCGCAATCAAGGAGAAACGAAAAGGCTTGAATACCCAAAAATGGTGAAGACTCTGTTTCATGCTTTGCTCAAAAATAGCATAAATCCAGCAGAATTGGCTCTGCTTCTATTGTTGGTTCGACATTCTTTAAATAATATCGAATTTCGAACACCGAATTTCGAATGTCGAAGTTTTAGCTTACCAGATTGTGTTTCTATTCCTTCGTTATTCGAAATTCGGTGTTCGAAATTCGATATTTCAATCTCTGGTTTTAATCGGAGAAAATACTTTTCAACAGCCCCGCTTTGCTTTCCCCCTTTCACCATCTTTGATAGCTCATTCAGGTTCCTTTACAGCACTCCTGTCTGTTAAAACCCACTCCATGTCGAAAAAATTGCTTGTCCTCCTGTCGGTCATTACGGCCGTTCTGATCCTTTCTTTGTCCTATTTTAGCCGGAAAAACAAGGGCGCTTCTCCTGACAAAGCAGATCCTGCCTATGGCGCTTATATCTCCGCATTCACATCAGGGATCATATCCGATGAGTCGCATATCCGCATCCGTTTCGCCTCCGAAGTAGCTGGTGTGGCTGAATTTGATAAAGCAGTCAAAGAAGACCTATTCAGCTTCTCTCCTTCCTTGTCAGGTCAGGCTTTCTGGCTCGACAGCCGCACCCTCGAGTTCAGGCCATCCAGCCGGATGCCTTCCGACAAATTGTATAACGTGAAATTCAACCTGGGTAAGCTCATACAGGTACCCGATGCCTTCCATACATTTTCGTTCGGCTTCCGCACCATGAAACAGGGCCTGGACGTGAGTGTCGACGGGGTGAAGACAACCGACCGCAAGACCCTTGCCTGGCAACAGTGTTATGGTGTGCTCAGCACCAGCGATGCAGCCGATAATCCCTCCGTTGAAAAAACACTACATGCCACCCAGGATGGAAAAGCATTACATATCCACTGGGAACACAGCGATAATTCCAGCCACAAATTCACGGTAGACAGCATTCACCGCACCGAAAAAGCAGGAAGCGTGCACCTCGACTGGAGCGGCAGCGCCATTGATGCCGATCAGTCACAAGGTTCAAAAGACCTTGCCGTTCCGGCACTGGGCGATTTCCTTATCACCGGAGTAAAAGTGAACCAGGGATCCGATCAGTTTGTGCGCATTCAGTTCAGCGATCCTATTCAGGAAAAACAAACACTCGAAGGCCTTATTGGTATTTCCGGCACCAGCGGGCTGAATTACAACGTACAGGACAATGAAATAAAAGTATACCCGCCCGCCCGGCTCAGCGGTAGCCGCAACCTGACCATATTTCCGGGTGTGCACAACATCCTGGGCTATGAGTTGAAGACACGGTATGTGACGGAGCTCAGCTTTGAAGAGCTGAAGCCACAGGTAAAGCTCATCGGCACCGGTGTCATTCTGCCTGCTTCCGGAAACCTGTTCTTTCCTTTTGAGGCAGTGAGCCTGAATGCCGTGGATGTGAAAATCATTCGCATCTACGAAAAAAACATTGCTCAGTTCCTTCAGGTAAATAACCTCGATGGTAGCCGGGAACTCGTGAGGGTCGGTAAGGTCATCTTCAAGAAAAAGGTGCCACTCAACATACGTAACAATGGTGACGGAAGCCGCTGGAATTCCTATAATCTCGACTTGTCTGAAATGATCCATGCTGAGCCAGGTGCCATATACAAGGTCATTATCAGCTTCCGCAAATCCTACTCCACCTATCATTGCGATGGCAGTCCGAAGAACAACGACCAGATGCAGGAGGTTGGCACAGAAGACGAAAGTATTGACTCGGAAAACGACCGCTGGGACGGGATGGGTTATTACGGAGATTATTATGTGGAAAATTCTTACGGTGAAGAGGGTTATATGGAAGGTGATGACAACGGCGGAGAATCCTATGAGGAGAAACGCAAGAATCCCTGCAACGCGCTTTACTTCAGCCGGGATAAAGATGTAAGCCGGAATGTACTCGCTTCCGATTTCGGACTGCTCGCCAAAAGAGGTACCGACGGCTCCATGAGTTTTGCGGTGACAGACCTGCGCACAACACTTCCTGTTGCGAATACCGTTCTGGAAGTTTACGATTTCCAGCAGCAGCTCATCACCACACTGAAAACAAACGGAGAAGGTATGGCTTCCGGAGAAGTGCATCGCAAACCATTCCTGCTGGTGGCCCGCAAAGGAGATGCGAGAGGATATCTAAAACTGGATGAAGGCTCATCTCTTTCACTGAGCGCATTTGATGTGGCCGGAGAAGAAGTACAGAAAGGAATCAAAGGATTTATCTACGGGGAGCGCGGTGTATGGCGCCCCGGTGATACGCTGTTCCTGACATTCATTCTGGAAGACAAAGACCACAAGCTTCCTGCATCACACCCGGTATCGATGGAACTGCTCAATCCGCGCGGACAGGTCGTGCGCAAAATGATGAAGACGGTTTCTGTCGGAGGTTTTTACGACTTCCCGGTGACAACCGATGCCGAGGCCCCTACAGGCACCTGGATGGCAAGAGTCAAAGTAGGCGGAGCTGTATTCACCAAAAATCTGAAGATAGAAACGGTGATGCCGAACAGGCTGAAGATGAATCTTGATTTTAGCCTTGCTGCAAACGGATTCCTTCAGAAGAATCAGAACATAACATTGTCGGCCAAATGGCTGCATGGCGCCACGGCCAAAAGCCTGAAAGCGAAAGTGGATGTGACCCTTTCGCAAATGAAAACCACGTTCAAGGGGTACGAGGAATATTCCTTTGATGACCCGGCCAACAGCTTTTCCTCGGAGACACAATCGGTCTTCGACAGTCGTCTGAATGAGCAGGGAAGCGCCGTTTTTGCGCCCAACATCACCACAGAGGGTGCTCCGGGAATGGTTCGCGCCTCCTTTGTGACACGTGTTTTTGAAGAAGGTGGCGGTTTCAGTATCGATCGCTTTGTTGCTCCCTACTCTCCATATACAGGCTATGTTGGTATCCGGATGCCGGAAGGCAGGAAATTCTCCGGTGAGATCGATACCGATACCAATCATATCGTGAAGGTGACGACCATCAGTCAGGACGGACAACCTTTGTCACGCAAGCTCCAAATGAAAGTATACAAACTGCAATGGCGCTGGTGGTGGGAAAGCAATACCAACGAGTTGGCCAGTTATGTAAACAGCACTTATTATCAGCCTGTGGAAACACAGGAGGTACGTACTATCAATGGAAAAGGCCAGTTTAACCTCCGGGTGAACAGGCCCGACTGGGGTCGTTATCTTGTAAGGATCACCGATCCCGAGAGCGGACATTCCACGGGAGCGGTCGCCTTTTTCGACTGGCCATCGTATGCCGGCAGCTCGCCCAAAGGCAAGGAAGGAGCCACATTGCTTTCTTTCACATCCAACAAGCCAAAATACAATGTCGGAGAAACAATACAGCTCAGCATTCCCTCTTCTGATTCGGGCCGTGCGCTCATCTCAGTGGAAACAGGTTCAAGGGTGCTTCAGGCTTTCTGGGCTCCGGCTAAAAAGCCTGCCATCACATTTAGCATTCCTGTGACCGCCGAAATGGCTCCGAATGTTTATATCCATGTCACCCTGATCCAGCCTCAGGGCCAAACCAAAAATGATTTGCCCATTCGTCTCTATGGAGTCATTCCGGTGGCCGTGGAAGATCCTCATACGCATTTGCGTCCGGTGCTGACCACAAACGCCGTCTGGAAGCCGGAAGAGATGACCAACATACATGTATCGGAAGAAAACGGAAAAGAGATGACAGCCACGGTGGCTGTGGTAGATGAAGGTCTGCTCGATCTGACACGCTTTGAAACACCGGATCCCTGGAAACATTTTTATGCACGTGAAGCATTGGGTGTGCGGTCCTGGGATATGTTTGACCTTGTGATGGGGGCTTACGGCGGTGAGTTGCAACGCATCCTCGCTATAGGTGGTGATGGAGATGCCGGCAATAAACCGGCGGCCAAAGCCAATCGTTTCAAGCCGATGGTCAGGTTCTTCGGACCTTATCACCTGGCAAAAGGTGAAAAGAAAGACATCCGCTTTATGATGCCACAGTATGTGGGCTCGGTGCGTGTGATGCTCATTGCCGGTTTTGAAGGGGCCTATGGCTCTACCGACAAAACGGTTCCTGTCCGCAAACCCCTCATGGTACTGGGTACATTGCCTCGTGTGGCTGGCCCCGGCGAATCAGTTGATCTGCCGGTGACTGTTTTTGCGATGGAGAAAAAAGTGAAGCAGGTAAAAGTGAATCTGGTCACCAACAATTTGTTCACACTCGACGACGATGCAGCCAAAACAATCAGCTTCACCGAAACAGGCGATCAGGTAATTACTTTTCACCTCAAGGTAAGATCGGCTACCGGCATTGGAAAGGTAAAGATTCAGGCGGGCTCCGGAGATGAAAAAGCCGAACACGACATCGAGCTCGATATCCGTAACCCGAATCCGAAGATGACAAAAGTCATTGAAACCGTTATTGATCCGGGCGCTTCCTGGGATTCGCCCTATCCGGCTTTTGGCATAAGCGGTACCAACAAAGGTTCTCTGGAGCTGAGCACCCTGCCGCCTATCAATCTTGGAGAACGATTGAAATACCTCATCGAATACCCGCATGGCTGCATCGAACAAACAACGTCATCGGCTTTCCCGCAGTTGTATATCAGTGATCTGATGGATCTGGATGAAAATTTCAACCGTGTGACAAGCGCCAATGTCAAGGCTGCACTCCAGCGCATCAAGCAGTTTCAGACGACATCCGGAGGTTTCGGCTACTGGCCGGGAGATGCCCGGCCCGATGAATGGGGAAGCAGTTATGCCGGACATTTCCTGATTGAAGCTGAAAGGAAAGGATATGCTCTCCCTCCTTCCCTGCTGGATAACTGGAAACGTTATGAAAAACAGGTTGCTGTCGACTGGTCGCCTAAGAATGAAAA
>DASYGQ010000314.1:0-12653 GCA_035999585.1 Bacteroidia bacterium
ACAGAAGACATTGTGAAACAAAAATCACAATTCGAACGGAAAGTGGAAGAGCTTGAACCCGAAAAAGAGGCTGCTGTCCGCAATCAGATTTCGATCGACGGTGTTGTGAAAGCCTGCCAGGAAAAAGACCCTCAGCTGAAGCTGGAACTTGAAAAGACCCAGGCTGTATTTGATGAGAAGCGGGGTGACCTTGAGAAGGATACCAACCTGAAATGGGAAGACCTGCCCCACCTGGGCGATTATACAAACGCACGCATCCTGCAATTGGCAGAAAAATCGGTGACAGACAGGCGCAATTACGAAAATGAATTTACACGCATTGCCCAGTCATTCGATGAAACGAAAGACAATAAGAACCAGGAACTCGAAACCGACAAATTCAATTTCCAGACACTGGTGAATGTGCTATGCGGTAAGCTTGGCCTGGAAGGAATCGGACCTGAACTGTTGAAATTGAATGAAGAATTGAAGAAGTTCGGAGACCTTCAGCTGACCATCATCCTGAACGTATTTGATCAGGTGGCACGTCAGTACCAGAACTTCCGTAAGCTCATTACCGAGCTTAACTTCTTCTTCCAGGAAAACAGGATCAGTAATAACTATCAGTTCAGGATTGAATTCGTGGAGAAGAAGGAGATCACCATTGAGTGGATCCGTAAGATGAGGGAAAAGGCAAAAGTGCAGAAGTTCGGCGCCGATCTGTTTACGGAGATTGAAGACATTGATAAAACTCAGAATTCACCTGAAAAGCTTATCGTAAATATTGCTAAAACGTTCAGCACCATTAAAAACTGTGAGCTGAGCGATCTGCTCAATCCGAAGTTTTACTTCGAATTGAAAGTTGGTTTGTTTGATGATTTAGGAATCAAATACACCGGCTCCGGAGGACAGGCATACACTGCACTCGCACTGCTTTGTATCGGAAGGCTTTCGGTTATTCAGAAGGACAGAACACGTCCCGGTGTCAAGTTCATCATCATTGAAGAGCTTTCGAACATTGATGATCTCAACTTCAATCTGTTCCCGCAGATTGCAGGCCAATTCGGCTATCAGCTGATCACGATGACACCTAAGCCTTTTGGGTCTTATACCGATGAAGACTGGTTCCTGCACATGCTGATCCGCGGTAAAGACAAAGACATCAATTACTCTCCGATGAGCTTCTTCAAAACCAGGAATAGCAAAAAACTCCTGAATGATTTTATTGAAGCCAAATAAACCTTTGTATTCAGAAAAAAGCCTCCTTGAAAGGAGGCTTTTTCATTTCTATTTTCTTTGAAAATCAGTTGCAAGTATAAAAATCAATCATTTTTTTATCGGGGATTTCCCAGTATTTTATAATTTTATGTCAGATGTAAGAATAAAACCATTTTTGTCAATTAAGTCAATGACAAAAATGTTATTAACAGGCCTGCCGGGATTGAAACCCTCGATGGTCCGATTACGTTTACAGAGTATATTCAGTCTTGCACCGCAGATTTGGTTTCGTGTTTGAAACCAGCCTCCACTCAAGGTTTTGCGAAAATGCCGGACAAACGAAACTACGATAATATAATATCTTTCAAAACATGGATGGCGCGTCGCAAGTGAAGATTGCATGCCTTGGGGCACTTTTATACTGCGCAAGTTTTATGGCAGCCAGATCCCTGATGCCCGGAACTTATCCTGTTTATTACAATACCAATCAGCACATTACACCCAAAATACCTGTGCGCGCTTCCGATAATCAATCGCCGGATAACCACAAAAAAACGGACCAGACCGAGCTTAGCCGCTTATAAATTCATTCACATTCATTCAAAAAGAAAGAAGGCAGGAAAAATTCCTGCCTTCTTTCTTTTTATCAGACCTGATCAATTTATTTGCTCAGAACTTTGAACTCGGTGCGCCGGTTGAGTTGACGGCCTTCATCCGTATCATTTCCTGCCATCGGCTGGGTTAATCCATACCCTTTAAACTGAAGCCTGTCGGCTGCGATGCCTTTACCGACAAGGTAATCAACCACAGCCTTTGCTCTGCTTTCAGATAATCGTTGGTTGTAATCGGCTGAACCTTTGTTATCTGTATGCCCCGATATTTCGATCTTGAGCGTGGGTACATCGTTCAGCAATTTCGTGAGCCTTTCCAGTTCATTGGTAGATTCAGGCCGAAGTGTGGATTTATCGAAGTCAAAGAAAATATTCCTCAGTACAATCTTGGTACCCACTGCCAGGTTATTCAGGCGAATATCCTTGGTCACTTCCTGGAAAGCCGCGGCGTTGGGAATGTCAAAATTTTCGGAATGGAACAGATAATTCTCCGCCTTCACGGCAATACCATAGTTCTTTCCAGCCGGAAGAGATACCAGATATTTACCGGAAGCACTGTTTGACTTAAAGCTGGCGATAACTTCATTACGCTGATTGTCGACCAGCTCAATGGTTGCTTCAAGCGGTTTTCCTGTCAATGCATCCGTAATCACCCCTTTGAGGATGGTGAGGGCTGCAGTCTTGATCTCCACAGGTGGAGCGATTACCCGTTCTTTGATGGGTGCGGTTACACTTGCCAGCAGATTATCTTCGGAATTGAGAGCAAAAGGCTTTTCAGGGCCCAGAAACGTAATTTTATAGATGTCTTTTTCACCGCAGCCATCCCCTTTCAGGGATGCATAATATCCATGGCGCCCGCTTCCGGAGATAACAAAGAACACATCGTCATCCGGATTGTTGATCGGATACCCGAGGTTCACAGGCTCGGTCCATTTACCATCCACTAGCGTTGACTTGAAAATATCAAATCCACCCATTGTTTTATGTCCCTGAGAACTGAAATACATGGTCTTTCCATCGGGGTGGATAAAGACACCTTCTTCGGCATACATGGTATTGATCGGAGCTCCCACATTGATGGGGGCTCCCCATTTGCCTTTGGGATCAAGGTCACAGTAATAAATGTCTCTGTTGCCGAGTCCCCCCGGCTTATCACTCACAAAATAAAGGCGTTTGCCGTCATAAGATAAACTCACAGTGGATTCGTGGGCACTGGAATTGATATTCTTTCCCATACGTTCAGGCTTGGTCCAGTTGGCTCCATCCTGATGGCATTCGAAAATATCGCCTCCATCATGCATACTGAATTTATAGATATACAAAGTCTGGCCATCCGGAGAAAGTCCTGCAGTAGCATCATGATCTTCGGTGTTAATAGGCTTTCCCATGTTAACCGGAGCAGACCAGCTGCCGTTGTTGAAATAGCTTACATACAAATCCTCGTAAAAACCACCCGATTCATCCAGTTTCAGGCCTGTTGAATTGTCTTTGCGGGAGGTGAAAATCATCATGTTCTCATCGGCTGAGATAAGCGGGCCATAATCCGGAAACTTAGAATTCACCGTGCAGCCCAGATTATCAATAAAAACACGCTCGGGTTTCTGAACAAGCTCCTTACCTACCCTGCACTCATCCATCTTTTTATTGACATCGATAATTTTCATCCGGTTGTCGGATGCTTTCTGGTTCAACATGGGCAGATAAGCTGTATAAGCGGCAATCGCTTTATCCCACTGCATATCCAGCTGATAGCCTCTGCCAAGCAAATATTGAATATCCGGAGAAACATCAGGCTTGAGTTTGAAAGATTTTTCAAGGTAAGGCAGGGCCGCGCTTTTACCGGCAGGTGTATTGAGCAGAGCGAAGCCGATTTTATAATTCAACTCGGCATTGTCAGGATTGAAGTTCTGCGCCTTGTAATAATACTCAAGTGATGCTTTCAGCTGGGCAGACCCTCTTCCACCAATATCGCTGATACTTGGGATGTAGTGATTTTGCCCTGTGAAACCATCTACTGCGGTCTGGTTTTCGCCAAGCCCCTGCGCATAGAGCTCATCTCCCTTTTTGATATTGCTCTTAGCCTCTTTCAGAAGGTCTTTCTTATCTCTGAAGTTGTCCTTTTCAAATTCAATGCTTTGTGCCAGAGCACAAGCTGAAAAGGTCAGGAAGAAAATGGTGATGCGTATGTTTTTCACGATCGGAAAGGTATGAAGTGAGTGAGATGAAATCATTTGCAAATGCCCGTGTAATTTTTCGCCTGCTCAACACCGAGATCGCTTGCCTTCAGCATGTCCCGGCAGGTGGCCGCCTCTTCGCGCAGCATTTCTTCTGAAATACCGCGGTTCATATATGCATAACCATATGCATTATTGAGCTGAATGGCCTTGCTGCAATCATCCACAGCACCTTTGTAATCGCGCTGCTTGTATTTTACCGCTGCCCGGTTATTATAAGCGAAAGCATAATCGGCTTTTAACTGAATGGCTTTGGTATAATCTTCCATTGCCCCTTTAAAATCACCGGATTCATAACGGGCAATCCCGCGGTTATTATAAGCAATGTAATAATCGGGCTTGAGGCTGATCGCTTTTGTATAGGCATCGATGGCGCCGGTATAATCTTTATTCATTTTCCTGACGCTTCCCAGATTGTTACATACGAAGGCGAGCCCGGAATTGAGTTCCAGGGCTTTACTGTAATCGGCAATGGCTCCGGGCAAATCATTCAGCATGCGGCGGGCACTTCCACGGTCGTTATAGGCATAAGCATAATCCGGCTTCGCCTGGATGGCAAGCGTATAATCGGCTGCAGCATCGGAGTAATTTTCTTTTTGAAATTTGATGACGCCCCGGTAATAGCAGGCTTCCGCATTTTTGGGATTGAGTACAATCGCTTTATTATAACTTTCCAGAGCAGCGTCTTTAGCGCCTTCCTGAAAGCGGGTCTGCCCCAGGCCGAAGAAATAGCTATCGTTATTGGGATTCATTTCAATCGCTTTATTGAAATCATCGGCAGCCGGCTTATACTGTCCCATATCCAGATAAGTAAGCCCTCTGTTGTAATAGGCTTTTTCAAAAGCAGGCTTCACCTCAATTGCTTTGGTAAAGGCGTTCAATGCCTCGGCACTGCGTTTTGCATTCAGGTGGTCGATACCGATGTTGTAATACTTTTCAGCTTCCTGTTCATCCACCATTTTTGCCTTGACCGTATCTGTTTGTGCAAATGCAGGGGAAGACAACAGCAAAAAGAGAGCCGTCTTTCGTAGTATTTTGTGCATGGATTGTATTTTAAAAATGACAATGAGGTTTGAAATCAAAAGTAATCAAACAACCCGTGAAAATCAATTCTGTTCATAGATTTATATGACATCGGATTTGCCGAACAACATCCTTTTATTTCAGGTTATTTTCCCCGTAATTCGCTATATGATATAAGAATATCTTCAATATTAATTTTATCTTTGTGAGAACTACATCCCCCCTTTTATGGCGAAAGAAAAAGGCATTCTTACAAAAGATTCACTCCGGTTTCTGGAGCAATATATTAACAACCCTGCCCCGACAGGATTTGAATGGAAAGGGCAAAGACTCTGGCTTGATTATATCAAACCCTATATCGATGATCATTTTGTGGATACGTACGGCACTGCCGTAGGCATCATCAATCCCAAAGCCACTTTTAAAGTGGTGATCGAAGCCCATGCCGATGAAATTTCCTGGTTTGTGCATTATATCACCAAGGATGGATTCATTTACCTGCGAAAAAACGGGGGCTCGGATCATCAGATAGCTCCCTCAAAACGTGTGAATATTCACACCGGCAAAGGAATTGTCAAAGCTATCTTCGGATGGCCGGCAATCCATACCCGTGAAGCAGGGCGCGAAGAGGCCCCCTCCATGAAAAACATTTTTCTTGATTGCGGATGCAACTCAGCCGCCGAAGTTGAAAAACTGGGTGTTCATGTGGGCTGTGTAGTGACTTACGAAGATCCCTTCATGATCCTGAACGACCGGTATTTTGTCGGACGCGCACTCGATAACCGTGCCGGGGGCTTTATTATTGCTGAAGTAGCCCGTCTCCTGCACGAAAGAAAAACCAAGCTTCCGTTCGGACTTTACATCACCAATTCAGTTCAGGAAGAAGTGGGCCTGAGAGGTGCGCAAATGATCTCTCACCGCATTGCTCCTGATGTTGCCATCATTACCGATGTCATTCATGACTCTCAAACACCGATGATGAGCAAGATTGCTAATGGCGACCTCGCCTGCGGCAAAGGTCCGGTCTTGACATACGGACCTGCCGTGCACAACAACCTGTTGAAACTTGTGATCGATACAGCTAAAAAGAAAAAAATACCGTTCCAGAGAGAAGCTGTCTCCCGGTCCACCGGCACCGATACAGATGCTTTTGCATATTCCCGCGGTGGTGTGCCTTCTGTGCTCATTTCGCTTCCACTCAGATATATGCATACGACTGTTGAAGCCGTTCAGAAAAAAGATGTGGAACATGTGATCGAGCTCATTTATGAATCGCTCAGACAAATAAAAAATAACCACGACTTTAATTACCTAAAATAGCTTTATGCAGGTTCGCTTTCTGTTGCTTTTATTGTCTATTTGTTTATTGACGGCTTGCGGAGGCAATCACCCTGCGCAAATCCCATCCGGTGAAAAAGACAGCCTCATGCCAGCGCTCACCGCCAAAAACCAGGATACCCTGCGTGAGCAATACAGGCATCTGATCTGGAGTGTTCCTCTTTCGTTTGATCTTCTTCAAAAGCTTTCTCTGGCGGGTACAAGCTATAAAGCTGAACTCTTAAACCCTGTGTCATCCGTGTCAAGGTATAACCAAACCAATACAGAAGCCCTTAATCTGGGGGTATATGGTGCTGATATGACCTATCTTATTTCTTTGGGAGAGTTCCGGGAATTTGCCTCCCATGTGCGCGTCATCAAACAGCTGACCGATGCGCTGGGTGTTTCGTCGGCACTGGATGATGATGTATTGGCCCGGTTCAGCGACCGGAATACGAACAAAGACACGTTGCAGAATGGCATCAGCAAATCGTATCGAAAAATTGACAAGACACTGGAAAGCAATGACCGGCTTGAAGTTGCGGCTCTGGTTGTTTGCGGAGGCTGGATCGAAGGTCTTTATCTCAGCAGCAGCTCTGTTGTTTCAGGTGGTTCTGTGGCATTGCGTCAATTGCTTTCCGAACAGAAAAAGCACCTTCCACGCCTGATCCGGCTGATGTCTTATTTCAAATCAGAACCGTTTTCAGGCATTGAGAAGGATTTACAAAGTATTCAGAAAGCTTTTGAATCGGCCAAGGATCCTGAACACCCTGATCTTTCCGAGTTAAAAAATATTTCATCCCAAATAGAACAGTTAAGGGCCCGCATCATCCAATGAAACGTGACATTAACAGGGCCCGCGGGTAATTCATTCAATAAACTGATCGTTTCTCAAAGAAGCAAATGGCAATACTAGGAACTATACTGAAGCGTACAATCAAACTCCGGAAGAACCTTCCAAGGATCCGCAGAAAGAATGCCTACGCTTTACAGGAACGAACACTTCGCAGGCTAATCAGCAAGGCGGAGTTTACGGCATTTGGTGAGCACTATCAGTTCTCCAGCCTGTTAGGAGAAAAAGATATTGTTCAGGCGTTTCAGAAACAGGTGGATGTGCATGACTATAATTCCATGTTCCGAAAATGGTGGTACCGTTCATTAAACGGTGAATCCTATGTATGCTGGCCGGAAGAGGTGAAATACTTTGCCCTCAGCTCCGGAACCTCTGAATCTTCCAGCAAGCATATTCCCGTCACCAAAGAAATGATCAAGACCATCCGGCGCACCAGTGCGAAGCAATTATTCTCCCTGGCACAATATGATGTGGATGAGAATTTTTTCGGAAAAGGAATGCTCATGATCGGAGGCAGCACTCACCTAAATTTCAACGGTACCTATTTCGAAGGCGACCTGAGTGGAATTACCACCGGCAATCTTCCTTTCTGGTTTCAGCATTTTTATAAACCGGGCACCCGCATCTCAAAAGAACGTGACTGGAATTCGAAACTTGACGAGATGACCAGAAATGCCAAATCCTGGGATATCGGGGTGGTAGCTGGTGTACCTGCCTGGGTACAGATACTTTTTGAACGTATCATCGATTATTATCAGGTTAAAACAATACATGACATCTGGCCAAACCTTGCCATCTATGTGCACGGTGGCGTTTCTTTCCTGCCCTATAAAAACGGTTTTGAAAAATTACTGGGAAAACCAATCAGTTATCTGGAAACCTATCTGGCTTCCGAAGGATTCATTGCTTTTCAGGCACGTCCCAATGCGGCGGGCATGAAACTGGCCCTAGATACCGGCATCTTTTTTGAGTTTGTGCCTTTTACTTCCGACAACTTCAGTTCCGACGGTGACCTGAATAAATATCCTCAGGCCCTAAGCCTGAATGATGTTCAGGAAGGGGTTGAGTATGCACTGCTTCTCAGCACGTGTTCAGGCGCCTGGCGTTACCTGATCGGGGACACCATCCGCTTTACAGATGTGGAACATTGTGAAATTGCAATCACCGGGCGGACAAAGCAATTTTTAAGCCTTTGCGGGGAACATTTGTCGCAAGATAACATGAACCGCGCCATCCGCATGACTGCCGAAGAGATGGAGATTGACATCAAGGAATTTGCGGTGGCCGGCATTCATTATGAAAGCCTGTTTGCCCACAAATGGTATATCGGTACCGATAACCCCGTGGATGCAGACGTGCTGAAGAAAAAACTGGATGATAATCTGAAGGCATTGAATGACGATTACCGTGTGGAGCGAATTGCGGCACTGAAAGAAATTTTCGTTGAGATACATTCTCCTCAGCGTTTTTACGACTGGATGAAACAGAAAGGCAAAGAAGGCGGACAAAACAAATTCCCACGGGTATTGAAAGGCGAACGCCTCGAAGAGTGGACGAAATTTCTGGCCGACTACAAAAGCGACAATGTATGAATCTGGTTTTTGAAGCTATTTATAAAGGATTGGCGCTTGGCATGGCATTGTGCCTGGGTGTTGGACCTTCTTTCTTTGCGCTTATCCAGACAAGCCTGAACAACGGTGTGCGCTCAGGTATTGCACTTGCACTTGGCATTTTCATCAGCGATCTGGCCTGCGTCGTGTTTGCTTATCTGGGTGTTTCCCAGTTTTTCATGAACCCGGAGCATAAAACAATCATCGGGCTTGTGGGAGGGACTATACTTGTTGTATTCGGATTGTATATTTTTCTTCAGAAGAAACCACGGACGCACTTCGACGACAAGGAACTGAACCTCAAAACACCTAACCTTGCCCTTACACTCATCAAAGGGTTTTTCCTGAATATCCTGAATCCGGTTGTTATACTTCTTTGGGTAACCTGGCTCGGGGTGGTGAGCTCTACACGCAATTTTACCCGTATCCACATCCTTATCTTCTTCGGGACAACCTTACTTACCGTTGTGTCAACGGATATACTTAAAGTATTGACAGCTGACAGGATCAAGAAGTTCATCAATCCGCATGTACTGCTGTGGATCAACCGGCTGGTTGGTACTATTCTGGTGACTATCGGAGCCTGGAAGCTCATTGCCCTCCTGCTCGATCATTACGGACACTGATCGCCAGTATGGTTGTAAACTGAACAGATTACTTTTCGAGTACGGCCTTAATATTCGGTTTGAAGTAGAGGGCACTTTTCATGATTTTCCCATCTTCCCTGTATATAGGATTTCCCTTTTCATCCAGTTTAGACATGTTGCTGCGGTGTATCTCATCAAAAACCTCTTCTATTTTGTATTGGAGCCCGTGTTTGAGAATAGTCCCGAACAGGATATACATCTTATCGCCCAGAGCATCGGCAATCTCCACGAGGTCGCCCCGTTTACAGGCATCGAAATACTCTTCATTTTCCTCCTTCATCAGGTTATACCGGAGCACATAATCTTTTTCTTCAATCACTCCTTCCGGAGATTCCAGGCTGCTGATACCAAAAACATCATGAAATTCTTTTACTGAATTGATCTTTTCAATCAAAGGGGCCTTTTCTGTTTTCGTGCTCATTTCTTTTGTTTGGATAGTTTGTATTCTGCGTTCAATCCCTGAATCACATCGTTGGTAATATCCATATCGTTGCGTGCAAACAAAACCGAAGTCAGGTTTCCGGAGTATGGCAAAATGTAACGGTAATGAGCCGTACTGTTGTAGCGGGCGAGGAAATCAGCGAGCTTCTTGAGCATATCGCCTTGCTTCCGCTGTACTTCCATTTCCAATCCCCGGATTTGATTTTGTTTTTCAGCAATTGCATTCTGTTCCGCTTCCAGCTGCACTTTCACTTTCTCAAGGGCTTCACCCGACAAGGCACCTGCCTGGGCAGATTTATTGAAGTCATCGTATTCCTTCTGGAAAGTTTGTGTCATGCGGGCGTACTCCCCTTCCAGGGCAGACTGGCGTGCATGAATCTGTTTTGAATTATCGAGAATATACTGATACTGTGCATCCAGCGTGTCGATGTTTACATACACGATATCAGAAGCCTTGATCTCGGTCGGTTTCACCGGAAGCGTCACAAGGGTATCTTTCTTTACGGTTGCGGCAGACTTTGCTGAAACAACGGTATTGCTTGTGAAATGAAGGTAATACAGGATTGCCACGGCAAGCAGCAAAACAAAATTCAGTGCTAGGGATAAATTTTTCAAGGAGTATGTGTTTTAATGATTTGGAAACAAAGATATGGCCGGCAGCCGCAGGATGCCTTTTCAGTTTTAAATACTTTTCAACGGAATAGAGACAGGGTAGAAAACAAGAAGAAGCCGCCAATCAGGCCATCAGACCTTTGACGATGGCATCCACGCTTATTCCCTCGGCTTCCGCTTTGTAATTTCTAACGATGCGGTGGCGCAGAATGGCCGGAGCAACTGCCCTTACATCCTCGATATCCGGAGAATATTTGCCCTGGATGGCTGCGTGGCATTTTGCTCCCAGTACGAGGAATTGGGAAGCCCGGGGGCCTGCACCCCAGGAAAGGAATTTATTTACATCAGCAGTTGCTTGTTCCGTATTCGGACGGGTACGTGTGGCAAGCTTGACCGCGTATTCGAGTACATTATCGGCAATAGGAATCCGGCGGATCAGGTCCTGGAAATAATTGATCTCTTCGGCATTAAGGATCTTTTTGAGTTCTGCGGTATAATTGGATGTGGTGTTTTTAACTACGGTAAGCTCGTCCGAATAACTGGGGTAATCGAGCCAGACGTTAAACATAAAACGATCGAGTTGGGCTTCAGGCAAGGGATAAGTTCCTTCCTGCTCAATCGGATTCTGAGTGGCCAGAACAAAGAAGGGTTTACCCAGTTCGTATCTTTTTCCGGCAGCGGTCACCGATCGTTCCTGCATGGCTTCGAGAAGAGCCGACTGGGTCTTGGGCGGTGTACGGTTGATTTCATCAGCCAGGATGATATTTGCAAAAAGTGGTCCTTTCACAAACTTAAACTGTCTTCCTTCATCCAGAATTTCTGTACCGATAATGTCGGAAGGCATCAGATCGGGCGTAAACTGAATGCGGCTGTAGCTGAGTCCCAATGCATCCGAAATTGTATTGACGAGCAGCGTTTTAGCCAGTCCTGGAACGCCTACAAGCAGGCAATGTCCTCTGCTGAATATAGAAATCAGAACATCTTTGACAACCTCTTCCTGGCCAATGATTACTTTTTTGATTTCCGTATTGAGCTCTTTGTATTTCTGAACAAAGGCATCCAGGGCTTCAACGTCGTTCTTGTAATTCATATGGAGTACGCTTAATGGAAACCTTTCTATTTTTTGACAGCTGCTTTTCCCCAGGGATTATCGAACGTGCAGTTCATATAATCCTCAGATATCATCACATAGGTGCTTGTCAGTTTACGCGCCACCCAGGTCTTGATCATCTTTTGTTGTTTCTGGGCCAGAGCCGATTCCTGAATCTTCGGGAAATCCTCTTTCAGATTGGCTTTGTGCGGCAATGTTCTTTTCTTCAGATAAAGCAACCGATAAGCCTGTTTGGCATCACGAGTGTCCATCGGAACAGGTTCCGATACATCACCGGGTTTCATCTGATCCAGTGTAAACACAATTTTAGGGTCAACCTGACTCAGCATCTCCATTTCAAAAAGCGTTGTTCCGGTTTGCGGATTGACGATCAGTCCGCATGAATTTTTGGAATCTTTATCGTCGGAATATTTTGCCGCTGCATCACAGAATTTCAGGGAATCGACAGTAATTAGTTTGCGGATACTGTCGAGCTTCAGTTTTGCATTCACCAGATCCGAAGGGGCACTTGGAACGGCAACCAGAATATGCCGCACATCGATCTCATCACCCCGGCGGGCAATCAGTTGCATGAAGTGAAACCCATACTCCGTTTCAAACACCTCAGAAATTTCATTGGGTTTTAAGTGGAAGGCGATGGCTTCAAATTCCGGAACGAAGGATCCACGCTGAATGGCTTTGTAAAGTCCGCAATTCCCTTTGGAACCAGGATCATCCGAATAAGCTGCGGCGGCGGCACAAAAATCGAGCTCGCCCGACACCACTTTTTTACGGGCATCTTCTATCTTCTTTTTGGAATAAGCTTTCAGTTCCTGATTAACGCCCGGTTTTTTGACAATCTGTCCGATTTCAATTTCAGCGTTTATGAATGGAATGCTGTCAGCAGGCAGGGAAGCGAAGAAACTATATACTTCAGTGGGAGATACGGTCATATCCCCTGTAATCTTGCCCTGCATCTGTTGTGTGAGAAGGTAGTCTTTCTGCTTTTCGCGGATAT
>DASYGQ010000264.1:0-15234 GCA_035999585.1 Bacteroidia bacterium
TGTGTCATTGCGAAAAAGAGCGGCATTGCCCAGTGTTATGCTGTTGAAGTCAATCCTGAACTTATCCGGATACTCGATTGCCTCGTACCAGATCATACGGGGATTCAGGCTGTCATTGGGGCGGTAGGTGTTTTGGGTAAAGGTCACTGAATGACACCACTTACCCGTATAACGTTTCAGCATGGCCGACAAAAGTGCATCTGTGTTTTTGATCTGGGCAAATGAAGTGCTGCATGCAAAAAGAAACAATGCAATGGATAGACGGCGTTTCATGTGATAAAGGTAATGAATGATATGCCGAAAAAAAATCCCGCTTTTGGCGGGATTCTTGATTTACCTAAAAAAGAAGTCTTATTTCTTGAGTTTCGCTTTGAGGTTTATATCCAGCACATTGAGAAATTCCTCGGTGTAGAGGTAATGTTCGCCGTGCTTCACTTTGTTGCCGTGAATACACACCGCGAGGTCCTTCGTCATATGTCCGCTTTCAACCGCTGCGATACACACTTCTTCCAGTGCATGACAGAAATGGATCAGCTCCTGGTTATTGTCGAGCTTGCCCCGGAACTCCAGGCCGCGGGTCCATGCAAAGATGGAAGCGATCGGGTTGGTGGAAGTAGGTTTGCCTGCCTGATGATCGCGGAAGTGGCGTGTCACGGTGCCGTGTGCTGCCTCGGCCTCCATGGTCTTGCCATCGGGAGTCACCAGAACGGAGGTCATCAGTCCGAGTGAACCAAAGCCCTGTGCAACAGTATCGCTTTGTACATCACCGTCGTAGTTTTTGCAGGCCCATACGAAATTGCCGTTCCATTTAAGAGCGGAGGCAACCATGTCATCAATCAGACGGTGCTCATAAACGATGCCGGCTGCTTCATATTTGGCCTTGAATTCTTTCTCATAGATTTCCTGGAAAATATCTTTGAAGCGGCCGTCGTATTTTTTCAGAATGGTGTTCTTGGTGGAAAGATACAGGGGCCATTTCTTTTGAAGGGCAGTATTGAAACAGGAATGCGCAAAACCGCGGATGGATTCGTCGGTATTGTACATGGCTAAGGCCACACCGTCGCCTTTGAAATTAAATACTTCGAATGATTGAACAGCGCCTCCACCTTCGGGAGTGAATGTGATGGTGAGCTTCCCTTTTCCTTTGGTTAAGAAATCGGTGGCACGGTACTGGTCGCCAAAGGCGTGACGCCCGATACAGATTGGAGCAGTCCAGTTAGGAACCAGACGCGGAACGTTTTTACATACGATGGGTTCGCGGAAAACAGTGCCGTCGAGTATATTACGGATAGTGCCGTTGGGCGACTTCCACATTTGTTTGAGTTTGAATTCTTCCACACGTGCCTCATCGGGAGTGATGGTGGCACATTTGATACCCACATTGTATTTCTTGATTGCTTCGGCCGAATCAATGGTCACCTGATCGTTCGTGGCATCGCGATGCTCCATGCCGAGGTCGAAATATTTAATGTCTACATCCAGGTAAGGAAGGATCAGCTTGTCTTTGATGAATTTCCAGATGATGCGTGTCATCTCATCTCCGTCGAGCTCTACAACAGGGTTGGCAACTTTAATCTTGCTCATTTGTGTGTGGTTAATTTGTGTGAATCGTTCTGCAATTTCCGGGGCCAATATTACTGATAATGTGGTAAAAAGTCAAATTTTCTTGAGTAGGAAGACGATGACCGGGTTTGAAACGGAAAAGGAAATAATATTCAATAATCAATGCTCAATATTCAATGTTCAAGTAGTCATACCTGAGAATTGAATATTGAGCATTGATTATTGAATATTTCTTGTTTTTAAAAATCAACATCCAGATCCAAGGCCTGCCGCAGCTTCGCCAGAGCGGGATTCTTTTCTGCGAGACGTTTGTATTTGTCAGCAGGTGTATAAACCTTGCGTTCGTTCTCGTTTTTCACCACGGTTACATTCAGCTGCAGATCGTAATTGGAGAGATCCTTGCGCAGGTAGCCCAGCAGTTCCTGTTTGTCGTTATTGATGAATTCGGCCTGTGTCACATTATCAACCGTGAATTCAATAGTCAGGCTGTCTTTGAGCACCGGTTTACGGCCGCCAAGGGTGACGGCATAATTGGGTTTTTTATTCTCTTTCTGGATTTGTGCGTACATCTTCCAGCTTCGCTCCATGGCCTCTTCTGTAAAAGGTTCACGGGGCAGATCCACTGCGGGCGCCGAAGCTTTGTCTTTTTCCTCCTGTTTTTGTTCAGGTTTGATAAAGCCCTGGATACGTGGTGAGCTGGTCTTCAGCAATGGCTTGCGGGCAGGTGCCGCGGCTGGCTCCTGGATAGCTGTTGCAGGCGATTCACGGTCTGTTGCGGGGGCGGTTGCTGTTACAGCAGCGATGGCTGCTGCTGCCGGAGCACTGACAGGTGCCGCGGCCGGTTGTTTGGATGCCGGTGCAGGAACGGGAGCCATTCCGGTGCGGAAGCTGGCCCTTATTGAACTGTCATTTTTTTTTTCAGTCTCCACGGTAGACAGAGAGCAAAGCTGCATGAGGGTGAGCTCGACGAGAAGCCGCGGATTGCGTGATGATTTGTATTGCACATCGGCACGGTTGACCACATGGAGGGCTTTCATCAGAACAGGTACGCTGAGCTTTGCGCTTTGTTCCTTGTATTTTTCGCGGATATTGGCTCCCACTTCGAGGAGCTGCAGTGTGGTGCCGTCTTTGCAGACCAGCAGGTTACGCAGATGCTCGGCAATGCCAGCCAGAAAATTATGCCCATCGAACCCGTTGTTCAGGATTTCATTGAACAGGAGCAGGGAGGCCGGGATGTTTTCAGCGAGGATATGATCCACGGCTTTGAAATAATAATCGTAATCGAGCACATGAAGGTTCTCGATGACGGCTTTATAGGTGATGTTATTTCCGGCAAAGCTGACGATCTGGTCGAAGATGGAGCAGGCATCACGCAGGGCGCCATCGGCTTTCTGGGCAATGATGTGCAATGCATCCGCATCGGCTGTCACGTTTTCGCTTTTGGCGATGAAGGCGAGATGGCTGGCAATGTCATCGACCTGGATACGGTTGAAGTTGAAGATCTGGCAACGCGAAAGGATGGTTGGCAGTATCTTGTGTCGTTCTGTGGTGGCAAGGATAAAGATCGCGTGCTTGGGCGGCTCTTCCAGTGTTTTGAGGAAGGCGTTGAAAGCCGCGGTGCTGAGCATGTGAACCTCATCGATGATGTATACCTTGTACTGACCGAGTTGCGGGGCAAAGCGCACCTGATCAACAAGGTTGCGGATATCATCCACGGAGTTGTTGGAGGCCGCATCCAGCTCATATACGTTGAGAGAGGCTCCTTCGTTGAATGATTTGCAGGATTCGCACTGGTCGCAGGCTTCGGTGGCGGCTGTGATGTTGAAGCAGTTAATGGTTTTTGCCAGGATACGGGCACAGGTGGTTTTGCCTACGCCACGCGGACCGCAAAACAAAAAGGCCTGGGCCAGGTGATGGCTGGCAATGGCGTTTTTGAGAGTATTGGTGATGGAACTCTGGCCTACCACCGTATTGAAGGTGGCCGGGCGGTATTTTCGGGCTGATACTATGAAATCGCTCATGATTGGAAGGCAAAAATAGGCATTAATGGACGCAAAATTGGCTGAAATCGGGCTATTTATCAATAAAATGAAGATAACTGTTAATAACTGTATAAGCTTTTGATCTGTATATAATTAGGAAATTAAGCCTTGGCAGGGGAATAGTTACAATTATATGCCGTTTTAATTGTAAGAATCAGAGGAAATTTGCTACATTTGCCTCCCTGAAAAAAACAGGGAATTCGATTACTAACCAATTCAAAACAATTAACCGATGAGTAAAAACTATGAAACCGTCTTCATTTTCACTCCCGTTTTGTCTGATGAACAGGCAAAGGAGGCGGTAGGCAAGTACAAAAAGCTACTTGCAGATCTTGGTGGCAAAATGGTCCACGAAGAAAACTGGGGCCTGAAAAAGATGGCTTACCAGATCCAGAAAAAATCAACCGGACATTACTTCCTGATGGAGTATACAGGTCCCGGTTCTTTAGTTGGAGACCTTGAACTGGCATTCAAACGCGATGAGCGCATCATGCGCTTCCTGACCGTTGCCCTCGACAAGCACTCTCTGGCCTACAGCGAAAAACGCCGTGGCAAACTCAAGGAAAAAAGAAAAGAAGCAGCAGCCGCTAGCGCGAACTAAGCTTCATCTGGTAATCAACATTAAAAAGAAAACACAATGGCTGAAAATAGCTCAGAGATCAGATATCTCAATCCTCCTACGGTAGAGGTGAAGAAAAAGAAATACTGCCGCTTCAAAAAGAGCGGTATCAAGTATATCGACTACAAAGACGCGGATTTCCTGCTCAAGTTTGTGAACGAACAGGGTAAAATCCTGCCAAGAAGGCTTACCGGTACTTCGGTGAAATACCAGCGCAAAGTGGGACAGGCTATCAAACGTGCCCGTCACATCGCTCTGATGCCTTACGTGGCTGACATGATGAAATAATCTTTTAGATAAACACATTTAATCCTCATAAACGAGATGGAAATAATCTTAAAACAGGACGTTAAGAACCTTGGATACAAGGACGACGTTGTGAAAGTAAGACCTGGTTACGGAAGAAATTTCCTGATCCCCCAGGGCGCAGCTATCATGGCTGATGAAAAAGGAAAAAAGATCCTGGCTGAAAACGTAAAACAGCGTGCTCACAAAGAAGCCAAAGTTCAGGCAGAAGCTGAAAAGGTGGCACTGAAACTGAAAGACATTCTTGTACAGGTTCCTGCCAAGGTAGGAGAAGCCGGTAAGATCTTCGGTTCTGTGACCAGCGTTCAGCTGCACGATGCACTCAAGAAATTGGGTTACGAAGTGGATCGCCGCAACATCACCATGGCTGAAGATGCTGTGAAGACTGTTGGTACTTATTCTGCTGATGTTCGTTTGCACAAACATGTAACAGCGAAAGTTGCATTTGAAGTGGTTGCCGGTTAATCCCCCTCCATTTCAGAGTATATCAAAAGCCCTCCCGACGGAGGGCTTTTTTTTGTTCCCTCCACTCATGCAGATTTGTTGCGGCATTCCCGGATGAAACCGGAACGTTCCCTGATGATATCGGAACATTCCCTCTTGATATCGGACCGAACGGAACACCCGTTGCAGCATAATCTGCTCTGAAAAATCCTTTTTGGGTTCCTTTTGCTGCAATCATGATTCAGTTTATTGCATTCGGAGTTCCCAACGCTTCATTCGGAACCCTGATGGTATCGAAATGAAAGCCGATCGGCACTTTCCCTGATGAAACCGGAGCAAACGGAGTTCATGTTGCAGCTTTCGCTGGAGCCATTGCACCCTTCCCTGATGATATCGGCGCAACCGGCATTCCGATTGCTTCTTTCCCCGATGAAATTGGAACAAACGGAATTCCGTTTGATGCTTTCAGGATAATAAAAGCGTTGAAGAGAGTTCCGTTTGCCGCATCGAGGGGAAAAATCGCTGCATTCGGTACACAAAATGTGAAGGAAAGAACTCCCTTTGCAGCTTTCTGTGTTCCAGCTGCTGCCTCCGCAAATAAGTCGGATGCATCCAGTGAACAGATTGCAGCGGAATTGATCCAAAAAGAAGATTCTGCTGTCGCGATGGAATCGGCCGGAACAGATAATGGATTTTCACGGGGACTGAACACAGCTTCCGGAAGCGTTCGGAGTTTTGAATCTGAACGGGCAGATGAACAATGAACGATATTCAAATCCCCGAATCAATTTGATTTATATTATATCATTTACAAGTATCCGATGTTGGGAATAGTTTTCAGGTCATTGGCTAGGAATAAGGCGGTGTTGTCGAAATAAGAAGTTTTGCCGGAGTTTAATAATTAGCTTCGGGTATGATAACACGCGATCCAGTGCAGCCGGTTTCTTTGTTGCTTGCCGAAGATGACAAGGATGATCGTTTTTTTTTCAAAAATGCATTGAGTAAAATTTCGGTCCCAACCGTTTTGTGGACTGTTGAGAATGGATCTGATCTCATGATTTATCTGAAGCAGCATAAGAAGAACCTGCCGGATGCACTCTTTCTCGATCTGAACATGCCCCGGAAAAATGGCTTCGAATGCCTTGCGGAAATCAAAGCCGACAAAGATCTGAAGAAGCTTCCCGTTATTATGAATTCCACCTCGCTGCCCGATACAGCTGCTGATACTTTATATAGTTTAGGTGCTCACTATTACATGCGAAAGACAAATCTGACTGATCTGGGTACTCTTCTTCACAAGGTTTTAACCATGCTTCAAAACAACGCCTTCGTCCGGCCACACAAAGAGCAATTTATACTTGAAGTTAAAAAGCTTTGAGCCATCGCTATGCATATAACCTGCAGAAGATAAAAGATTCCGCACCCTCAACCAAGAGTTCAGGGAAACGAATCCTTTTTAATAATTAAGGGAGTAATAAGTGGTATCAAAAGCCACACAATTCACATAAGCATTGTGTAAAGTAAGAACACCGTTCTTTTTCACACTCCAGGTCAGCGGATTGGCTGAGCTGCCATAAACGGTTTGAGTAAAAGAGGTGTCGATGGATATGCCTTTGAAGGCAGCACTGTCGGTACCCAGAACACTATGCATCCAAAGCACATCCCAGGCGTCGTGCGGACTGGTATTTTTCACATGGATCTTCAGAAAGCCTGCGGGCTGAAGCTGAATGTTGACTTCATTGTCCTGCCCGTTGGCCAGATTGCTGCCTCCTGAAGAGAGGTTATTCAGGTATTTATCAGCAGTTGCGGAAACATTGTAAAGATATCCGTTGTTGGCGTTGAAGTCGAAAGTGAATTTCCCATTGGCATCGGAGCGGGTCTGAGACACATTGGTTCCGCTGAAACAGGAAGAGCAGTTCGGGTCGCGTTGTTTGAGATAGACTGTGGCACCGCTAATGGTATTGAGGTTGCTTGCATCCTTGGTACTGCCGTCGACATGTGTACGCTGTGTTTTTTTGCAGGATAGGAGAACTCCCGCTAAAAGAAGGGCGCTGAAAAGGAAATGGGAACGAATTTGCTTGAATGCTTGCATCAGGTATCGCTCACGATTTTTAATCTGACTGAAACTTACAGAAAGGTACTGAAAAGTGTGATATAAAATGCGGGTTTTTGCCATAGTCTTCCAGAGGCATGCCGAACGGATTGTTTTTGCCGGTATATCAAAACTGTGAGAATCACATCTTGTCGGCCGAATTGGAGTTGTCAGGATCAGACTACTGGTGAACTATGTAAATTTTTTTTTAACGGGCGAATTAGCATAATTTATGTCGCGAAGCATCAATAAATAGTATTCCTGTGTCTATAAACCTGCATAAAGCTATCATTTAATATTGATTTTCAAGAAATTAAATAATGCGATCTTGTGCCGAAATCCAATAAAGCCCTTCACGTGACAAAAGTACCGTTGAACCGAATTAAGGCCATGTTGGCTGAGAAGAACAAGAGTAGTAAAGATCTGGCTGCCCATTTGAAGAAAACAGAATCGACCGTCTCCAGATGGTGTACAAATGAAACACAGCCATCCGTGGAAACATTGGATGCAATCAGTCGTTATCTGAAGGTTGATATCAGGGAGTTGCTTGTAAGCACGCTCAAATAATTTCTCACGGCATCGCCCGCCGAAGTTTCGTTCTTCACGAAACGTAATCCAATCGGTCACCTTAACAGCTCACAGTGGGCATCGCCCGCCGAAGTTTTGTTCATCCCGAAACACAATTCAATCAGTCACCTTGACAGCTCACAGCGGGCATCGCCCGCCGAAGTTTCGTTCTTCACGAAACACAATTCAATCAGTCACCTTGACAGCTCACAGCGGGCATCGCCCGCCGAAGTTTCGTTCTTCACGAAACGTAGGCGGGTTGATATTGCATCTGACTCAAGGCCTTATACAATCCATTTTCTGTTTCCATCAGTTGTGCATGCGTGCCTGACTCGCGAACCAATCCTTTTTCAATCACCACAATTTTATCGGCATTGCGAATAGTACTCAATCTGTGAGCGATCACGAATGACGTTCTTCCCACCATCAGTTTATCCAGAGCTTCCTGTACCACGCGCTCCGATTCGGAGTCGAGCGAACTGGTTGCTTCATCCAGGATAAGAATGGCAGGGTTCTTCAGCACCGCGCGGGCAATGGCAATGCGCTGACGCTGTCCGCCGGAGAGCTGTATACCCCGGTCACCCACCTTGGTTTCGAATTTATCAGGGAAGCTTTCGATAAAATCATAGGCATTTGCTTTGCGGCTGGCTTCGATGATTTCCTGTTCGGTGGCATCAGGCTTTCCGTAGGCAATGTTCTCTTTGATGGTGCCACCAAAGAGCAATACATCCTGGGGAACAATAGCCATATTCTGGCGGAGCGCAGTAAGATCGTATTCCCTGGCATCTTTCCCGTCGAACAAGACCTGTCCTCCCAAGGGATCGTAGAAGCGGAGGAGTAATCCGGCTAGTGTTGACTTACCGGAACCACTGGGACCTACAATGGCAATGGTTTCGCCTTTGCGTGCATCGAACGAAATACTGTCGAGTACCTGGAAATCTTTGCGGGTGGGGTAAGCGAAAGAAATGTTTCTGAACGATACATCTCCCTGCAGCTTGATGGCAGATTTGGATCCTGTATTTTCTTCGCTGACCTGTTCCGGGTTTTCATCCAGTATTTCCATGATGCGTTCGGAAGCGCCAACAGCCCGCTGGATTTGTGCGTATTGTTCAGGGATTCCTCCGAAAGAAGCGGAGACAAACAACGTATAGAACATAAACTGCAGCATTTGCCCGGCAGTGAGTTCATGATGCACGGTCATCTGCACACCTGACCATACAATAAGTATGATGGAGCCGAACAGGCAGAAAATGATGAATGAGAAAAATGTTCCGCGGGAAACGGCATATTTAATGGCGGCATCCACAATGGCACGGGTGGCCTTGCGGTAGCGACCTATCTCATATCCTTCGTTCGTGAATGATTTGACATTGGTAATGCCTTGCAGGCTTTCGCCTACAATGATATTTGAATCGGCTACACGGTCCTGCACATTTCTGGAGTGCGCCCGGATCTTTCGTCCGTAATAAACAGCAATGAGAGCAATGGGAGGGACAACAGCCAGCATGAGCAGACTCAGTTTCCAGGAGATGAGACAGATCATGGTAACGCCTCCTACAATGATGATGAACTGGCGAAGGAATTCGGCAATGCCGGTGGTGAGTGTATCTCCGATCTGTGTGATGTCGGCGCTGATACGGCTGTTGAGCTCGGCTGCCTGGTTCCGGGAGAAATAAGTCATGGGCATCCGCACCAGCTGGCTGAAGGTGGCCTGTCGCACCGAAGCCAGCATGTTTTCAGTGACGTTGGCAAACAGCAATACCCGGAAAAAAGAAAATACAGCCTGAAGTGCGAACAGAACAAGCAGCTTCAGTCCGATGGAATTCGCAGCTTCAATGAGGTGCTTGCTGTTTTCCTCGCTGATCTGAACATCATTGAGTTTGGTGAGTGATTCGGGGCTCATCATGGCGGAGCCTGCATTGCTGCCGCCGATCAGACCCATGAGACTGCCCATGAGCTTTGGAAAATAAAGTGCAGTGGCCGCGGTCAGGCCGAGGAATATCATACCTACCAGGAATTTCCATTTGTGCGGACCGATAAAACGCAAAAGCCTGTTTGCTTTAGCCAGGGAATTTTTATTGAGTTTCGCTTTGGGTAACTCATCCGATTTGTCGGAACCGGGGCCTCTTCTTTTTGCCATTATTTGATGAAATGAGCCGCAATTTACCTGTTTTTCACCTAGTATATAAGCTAAACTGTTTATTTTGCAGGCTATGAAAGACATGGATCCCCGATATGTGACGGAAGAGCTGAATTTTCAGATCTCTGGCCGGCCGTTGCGGCTGCTTCGTGTCACCAACACCGATGAGCTGTATGCAGAGCTTGTTGCCAAAGGAGAAGGGCATGCCGATGTCAAAGACGAGCGCATACCCTATTGGGCCGACTTATGGCCTTCCGCCCTTGCCCTGGCGGAAGAAGTATTCGAGAATGAAGTGATCCGGCCCGGCAGTCGGGTGCTGGAAATCGGATGCGGCCTGGGACTTCCCGGGATCGCGGCCGGTTTGAAAGGAGCGGATGTCACATTAAGCGATTATATGCCGGAACCCCTTGATTTTGCGGCCTCTAACTGGAGTCTGAACCTGACATCGAAGCCTGTATTGAAGGTGCTTGACTGGCGTCATCCGGACTCCGGAATGGCCTGCGATGTATTGCTGGCTTCGGATGTGGCCTATGAAAAACGGAGTTTTGCCTTCCTCCCAGGGGCTTTCCGCAGACTTCTGAAGCCGGGGGGCGTGGTGCTGCTGACAGAGCCCAACAGGCATCTGGCCCGTGAATTCTTCCGGGATCTGCCCTCCCTGGGCTTCCGGATCCGGGCTAAAACACGGAAAGTGAGTCTGAATGGCAGGGAAAATGAGGTTTGTGTGTATGAAATCAGGGATAATTCACAGAATGATTTGTGAAATTAAAAAAAAGTATATCTTTGTCCCCCGATTTGAAACAATAGAACACATTTAATACTTCGTAGCCATGGCAATGAAAAGGACATATCAGCCTTCTAACAAGAAAAGAAGAAACAAACACGGTTTCCGTGAGCGCATGGCATCAGCCAACGGCCGCAGGGTGATAGCTGCCCGCAGAAAAAGAGGCAGAAAGCGTCTGACAGTATCCGACGAAAAATTGCACAAAGCCTGATTTTGGAAGATGTTATTCTTTACCATATCGTCCCTCTCGTTACCGAGAGGGATTTTTTTTGCCCTGTTCACAAAAGAAACAGCTTTGTGCTGCTCTTGAAAACTTGTTCAAACATTTTAAAAAAGCCGCCTTCATTATTGGCTAATTTCGCAACAGTTCTTTTACAGATCCTCACACACTGATCACTATGCCCAAAGACAATTCGATTAAATCGGTACTCATCATCGGAAGCGGCCCCATCATCATCGGACAGGCCTGTGAGTTTGATTATTCCGGTTCCCAGGCCGCACGTTCCCTCAAGGAAGAAGGCATAGAAGTAACGCTGATCAATTCGAACCCGGCCACCATCATGACCGATAAGGTCACCGCCGATCATATTTATCTGCTGCCTCTCGTCACCCAAAGCATTGTTAAAATACTCGAAGAACGCAAGATTGATGCGGTGCTCCCCACCATGGGCGGGCAGACGGCCCTCAACCTCGCTATGAAGTGCGATGAGATGGGCATCTGGAAGAAATACGGTGTGCGCATGATCGGAGTGGATATCGCGGCCATCGAAGTTACCGAAGACCGCGACAAATTCCGTCAGCGTATGGAGTCAATCGGTATCGGTATGGCTCCTTCCAAAATTGCCCGCTCATTCCTCGAAGGGAAAGAAGTGGCTCAGGAATTCGGTTTCCCGCTGGTGATCCGCCCTTCCTTCACACTGGGTGGAAGCGGAGGTGCAGTGGTATATGTCAAGGAAGAATTTGATGAAGCCCTGAACCGTGGTCTCCATACATCACCGATCCATGAAGTGCTGATCGACAAAGCCGTACTTGGCTGGAAAGAGTTTGAGCTGGAGCTGCTGCGCGACAATATCGACAATGTGGCCATCATCTGCTCCATCGAAAATTTCGATCCCATGGGTGTGCATACCGGCGACTCCATCACTGTAGCCCCGGCACAAACACTCTCGGATACCACTTTTCAGAAAATGCGTACCATGGCCATCCGCATGATGCGCGCCATCGGAAACTTCGCCGGAGGCTGCAACGTGCAGTTTGCTGTGAGTCCAGACAACGCAGAAGATATCATAGCCATTGAAATCAATCCACGGGTGTCCCGCTCTTCCGCGCTGGCTTCCAAAGCCACCGGTTATCCCATCGCTAAAATTGCTTCCAAGCTGGCCATAGGCTATAACCTTGATGAGATCGAAAACCAGATCACCAAAAGCACTTCTGCTTTTTTCGAACCTACGCTCGATTACGTGATCGTGAAAATACCGCGCTGGAACTTCGATAAATTCAAAGGCGCCAAACGTGAGCTGGGCTTCGCCATGAAATCAGTAGGCGAGGTGATGGGTATCGGACGTAGCTTCCAGGAAGCTTTGCAGAAAGCCTGTCAAAGTCTCGAGATCAAACGCAACGGACTGGGTGCCGATGGAAAAGAAAACAAAAATCAGGATGAGCTGCTGAAGCTGCTCGAGAAACCCACCTGGAACCGTTTGTTTTGTATCTACGACGCACTCAAGCTGGGTATCTCCGTCAAAACCATTTACAAGCTCACCAAAATTGATCCCTGGTTCCTCAACCAGATTGAAGAATTCATCGTTCTGGAACATGAAGTGGAACGTTTTACACTCGATACCATTCCCAGGGAACTGATGTATGAAGCCAAGCAGAAAGGGTATGCCGACAGGCAGGTGGCTCACCTGCTGCGCTGCCTCGAAAGCGAAGTGTTCCGGAAAAGGAATGAGATGGGGATCAAACGGGTTTATAAACTCGTGGATACCTGTGCTGCTGAATTCGAAGCCCGCACGCCTTATTACTATTCCACATTTGAGGATGAGAATGAATCGGTGCGCAGCGAAAAGAAAAAGATTGTGGTGCTGGGTTCAGGCCCCAACCGCATCGGGCAGGGTATTGAATTTGATTACAGCTGTGTGCATGGTGTGCTCGCAGCAAAGGAATGCGGGTACGAAACAATCATGATCAACTGCAATCCGGAGACTGTCTCCACCGATTTCAATGTGGCTGACAAACTCTATTTTGAACCCGTTTTCTGGGAACATATCTACGACATCATTCTGCATGAACAACCGGAAGGCGTGATTGTACAGCTGGGCGGACAAACAGCCCTTAAGCTTGCAGAGAAACTTCACCGCTACGGCATTAAGATCATCGGAACCGATTATAAATCACTGGATCTGGCAGAAGACCGCGGCAGTTTTTCAACACTGCTCAAGGAAAATAAAATACCCTATCCGAAATTCGGCGTCATTGAAGATGCCGAACAAGCTGTGGAGCTTTCGCGTGAACTGGGCTTCCCCTTGCTCGTAAGACCATCTTATGTGCTCGGCGGACAGAATATGAAAATTGTGATCAATGAGCAGGAACTTGAACAGCATGTGGTAAACCTGCTGTATGATATTCCCGGTAATAAAGTATTGCTCGACCATTTCCTGGAAGGCGCCATCGAAGCCGAAACGGATGCTTTGTGCGACGGAAAAGATGTATACATCATCGGTGTGATGGAGCATATTGAACCGGCCGGAATCCATTCCGGTGATTCCTATGCTGTATTGCCTCCCTTTGACCTTTCGGAAAATGTGATGAACCAAATTACGGAGTACACAAAGACGATAGCGCTTGCATTGAAAACGGTGGGACTCATCAACATTCAGTTTGCGATCAAAGATGAAATTGTGTACATCATCGAAGCGAATCCGCGTGCTTCACGCACGGTGCCTTTTATCGCCAAGGCCTATGACGAGCCTTACGTAAATTATGCCACCAAAATTATGCTGGGAGCCAAAAAGGTGAAGGACTTCAAGTTCAACCCCAAACGCAATGGCTATGCCATCAAGATTCCTGTTTTCTCCTACGAGAAATTCCCGGATATTCAGAAGGAGCTGGGCCCTGAGATGAAGTCGACCGGGGAAGCCATTTATTTCATCAAGGATCTGACCGATGAATTCTTTCACGACATCTATAAGGAACGCAATCTGTACCTGAGTAAATAGTAGATGCTGCCTTTATTGGCCGCGGATTTTCATGATTTGTTATGATTTTTCATGGTTTAAAGATCATTATTTGTCTTAACAGATCATGAAAATCCGCGGTCTGTAAATTCGCACTGAAAAAGGCATCGGATTACTGGAGCACCGAGAATTATCCGGCAGTCTCCATTTTCTTCACCAGGATTTTATCAATCCGTCTTCCATCCATATCCAGGATTTCAAACGAATAATTCATCCACAGAAAGATATCGCCGGTTTTAGGAATACGCTTGGCGATGTGGAGGATGAGACCTCCGAGTGTATGAAAACCGCTGTATTCATTCGGATCAATGGGTGGCACTTCAAAGTACTGAAGAAATTCCTGGAAGGGTAACAGTCCGTCCACGAGGGCAGTCCCATCTTCCCTTTTCACAATTTCGCTTGGTGTATCCGAAGCGCTGGCCAGATCGCCCACAATGGCTTCGAGAAGATCGTTCATGGTCACCAGTCCCTCAATGGAACCGAATTCATCAATGACCACTGCAAAGTGAGTGCCTGATTCTTTAAAACGTTCGAGCACTTTCCATGCCCGCATGTTTTCGGGCAGGTAAAGAGGGGCACGGGTAATGGCGCGGAGGTTGGAAGGGCTGAGGAGAAAATTTGTTTTCAGTAAATCCTTTATAAAAACAATGCCGATGATTTTATCCAGTTCACCGTCACACAATGGGAAAGAGGAGTGAACGGAGTCGATGATTTTTTTGCGGTTGGAATCGGCATCGTCGCGCACATCGAGCCAGACCACATCCATCCGGTTGGTCATGAGAGAGCCGATTTTCCGATCGCCCAGCTGAAACACATTCTCCACAATATCCTGTTCCACTTCCTCAATGCTGCCGGAGGTGGCTCCTTCCGCCACCAGGGCTTTGATTTCTTCTTCCGTCACTTTCGAATCATCCGAACGGCTGATACGGAAAGCGCGGATAAACAAATCCGTAGAGTGTCCAAGCAACCAGACGAAAGGCCGCATGACCAGCGAAATGATGGTCATGGGTCCCGCAGTGGCTTTGGCAATGGCTTCGGGGTTAAGCAGACCGATGCGTTTGGGGATCAGTTCTCCGAAAAGGAGGGTGACGAGTGTGATAAAGACAATAACCAATCCGAATGCCAGCGGATGCGCATAATGGGCGAGCTGCGGAATGGTTGCCAGTTTGTTGCTGAGGATTTCCGACATGGACCGCTCCCCATACACCCCGGTGAGTATGCTGATGAGGGTGATGCCTGTTTGTACAGTGCCCAGGAACCGGTTCGGGGAATTGGCAAGGCTCAGTGCCATGCGGGCACGGGAATCGCCTTGTTTGGCATCTTCCTCCAGCCTTGATTTTCGGGAAGAAACGATGGCGATTTCAGACATGCAGAAAAAGCCATTGATCAGCAGGAGAAGAGCAATAATGAGCAGTTGGTATACCATATTTCAAAACAAATATAACAA
>DASYGQ010000323.1:0-10317 GCA_035999585.1 Bacteroidia bacterium
CCATCGTTATTGTCAGTGAAGATCTTGTTCCTGAGAAACCTTTGACTACCGGCTGTACCCTCATCCGGGTAAAAGATCCACGTGCCGCTTTTGCGAAACTTCTGGAGGCATACAGCCAAACCATGAATCACAAATCGGGAATCGAAGAACCCTGCCACATTTCAAAAACAGCCAAACTTGGCACCGGAACTTATGTCGGCACATATGCCTTTATCGGCGAACATGTGCAGATCGGAAACAACGTCCATATATACCCGAACGTATCATTAAGTGATCATGTCATCATTGGTGACAACACCGTTCTCTATGCCGGTGTAAAGGTTTACCGTGATTGTGTGATTGGAGCCCATTGCACGGTTCATTCCGGCGTCATCATTGGAAGTGATGGTTTCGGCTATGTACCAAACTCGGAAAACAATTATGCCAAGATGCCACAGATCGGCAATGTAGTCATCGAGGATCATGTTGAAATTGGTGCAAATACAACCATTGACAGGGCCACCCTGGGTTCAACACGAATCCGAAAAGGAGTGAAACTCGACAATCTCATTCAGATTGCTCACAATGTCGAAATTGGAGAAAACACAGTTATTGCCGCACAAAGCGGTATTGCCGGTTCAACGAAAATAGGAAAGAACTGTCTTATCGGCGGACAGGTTGGCATCGTGGGCCATCTGACAATTGCGGATGGTGTAAAAATTGCTGCACAGTCGGGCGTTGGGAAAAGCATTCTTCAGGAAGGGGCTTTGATCCAGGGCTCTCCTGCTTTTGCAGCCGGTGATTTTAAAAGATCTTATGTAGCTTATATGAACCTTCCGGAAATCGGCCGGCGTATGAGGGAGCTTGAAAAGGAACTGGAAGAACTGAAGTTCACACTTCAAAACGGCAATGAGTCCGTTTCTTCCTGATTAAAAAAGATTAAATCGTATACGTAGATCAACGCAGATGGACAAACAAAAAACACTCAAATCCCCCGTAACGGTTTCCGGCGTTGGGTTGCACACCGGCAAATTCACCACAATCACTTTCAGGCCCGCTCCCGACAATCACGGTTTTAAATTTCAGCGTATTGATCTGGAAGGGAAGCCTATTATCGACGCCGATGTTGACAATGTAGTGGATACCGCACGTGGCACCAGCCTTGAACAAAATGGCGCCAGGGTTAGCACCACAGAGCATGCTCTCGGAGCGCTGGTTGGAATGGAACTCGACAATATTCTTATTGAGCTTGACGGCCCGGAAGTACCGATTATGGACGGCAGCTCCTGGCCTTTTATCCAGGCTTTGGAAAAGGCAGGGACCGTTGAACAGGATGCAGTAAGGGAGTATTATGTGTTGCGTGAAAACCTGACCTACGAAGACCCTGTCAAGAAAGTGGAAATGCTGGCCGTGCCGCAGGATGAATACAGGATCACCGTTATGGTGGATTACAATTCCGACCTTCTTGGAACACAGCATGCGAGCATGTACAATGTGCGGGAATTCAAAGAAAACATATCCAAGTGCCGGACCTTTGTATTCCTTCATGAACTGGAAGCCCTGCTGAAACACAACCTCATCAAAGGCGGCGACCTCAACAATGCAATCGTAATGGTGGATAAGCCCATCACCGACGAAACCCTGGCCCACCTCCGCAAGGTATTCAACAACCAAACCGTTGAAGTGAAAGGCCGCGGAGTACTCAATAACACCCAGCTTCACTATTACAATGAACCGGCACGCCATAAGCTGCTGGATATTGTAGGTGACCTTGCCCTCATCGGCGTCCCTCTGAAAGGCCATATACTTGCTGCCAGACCAGGACATGCAGGCAACGTTTCTTTTGCCAAAAAAATAAAAGAGCTCATCAAAAAAGAGCGCTCACGCAAAACAAATTTTTATTACGATCTCAACAAAGAACCTCTTTACAACATTCATGATATCATGCGGATGCTGCCCCACAGACAGCCTTTCCTGCTCATCGACAAGATCATGGAACTGACTCCGGATTCGGTGGTTGGTGTAAAGAATGTGACGATGAACGAAGATTTTTTCCGCGGACATTTTCCCGGAAACCCTGTTATGCCGGGGGTCTTACTGGTTGAAGCAATGGCACAGACAGGCGGCATTCTTGTTCTTTCAACTGTTCCGGACCCGGAGAATTACCTGACACTGTTCATGAAAATTGACAATGTCAAGTTCAAGCAAAAAGTACTTCCGGGAGACACGGTGGTTTTCAACCTCAAACTGTTGAGTCCTATCCGGAGAGGTATTTGCCACATGTCGGGTGTTGCATACGTAAGTGGCAAAGCTGTGATGGAAGCAGAGATGATGGCCCAGATTGTGAAAGTGAAAAACATAAACAAACCTGTTGAAGTAACCGCATGATAACCAAGTCCACAGCCCCCTATTACATTCATCCCGATGCAAAAATCGGCAATAATGTCACGATTGAACCTTTTGCCTATGTGGCGGGCAATACGGTGATCGGTGACGGCTGCTGGATCGGTCCCCATGCCTGTATTCTTGAAGGCGCGCGACTCGGAAAGAACTGCAAGGTTTTCCCGGGCGCTGTTGTTTCCGGAATACCACAGGATCTGAAGTTTCACGGAGAAGATACGGTTACTGAAATCGGCGACAACACCATTATCCGTGAATGTGTGACCGTTAACCGCGGCACAGAGGACAAATTTAAAACAGCTATCGGAAGCAATTGCCTTCTCATGGCCTATGTGCATGTGGCCCACGACTGTATCATCGGAAACAATGTTGTGCTTGCTAACAGCGTAAACCTGGCCGGGCATGTGACTATCGAGGATTATGCCATCCTGGAAGGTTATGTCGGAGTTTCACAGTTTGTATCTATTGGCGCCCATTCATTTGTGTCAGGGCAAACAGGTGTTCGTAAAAATGTTCCACCGTTCACAAAAGCTGCCCGTGAGCCCTTGCAGTATGTTGGCGTAAATTCCGTAGGCCTGCGCCGCCGCGGTTTCAGCAATGACTCTATCCAGCAGATCGAAGATATCTACCGGACGCTGTATGTCAAAGGTCTGAACGTAACCAATGCCATTGCCGTCATCGAACAGGAGGCACCCTCTTCGAACGAGAAGAACCAGATACTGAAATTTATCCGTGAATCCACCAATGGCATCATGCGGGGCATCTCCTGATCCTACATGACTGTCACGCTCTCACATATCGGCAAACGCTTTAACCGGGAATCCATTTTCAGCGGCGTGTCGCATGTTTTCCAGGAAAATATTCATACTGTCATTCAGGGTTCCAACGGCTCGGGCAAGTCGACCCTTCTTCAAATCATTGCCGGAAACACCACTGCCAGCGAAGGTCAGATCAGTTATTCACATGCGGGAAAAACGATAGGCGACGAACAAATTTTCCGCCTGATCGGATTTGCTTCGCCCTATATGGAATTGCTCGAGGAACTCACAATCACTGAACTTGCTGCTTTTCAGGGAGGCTTAAAGCCTTTCCGAAAGGGGATTACCGGCGATCATGTGGCAGAACTGGCTGGTCTTTCACAAGCCCGCAACAAACAAATCAGGCACTTTTCTTCAGGGATGAAACAACGCGCAAAGCTGGCTCTTGCCATTCTAAGCGACACTCCACTGCTTTTACTCGATGAACCCTGCAGCAACCTGGATGCTGAGGCCATCAGCTGGTATCAGGCATTGGTCAGGGATCATTCATCGGATCGCCTTATTCTGGTATGCTCCAATCAACAGGAACAGGAATATCCATTTTGCAGTGCCCGCCTTTCCATAGAAGCCTTTAAACAACGCTGAAATACAGTTTCTGAATCAATTTTTTCACTCTGTAACTATCGAAAGCACTCAGAAAGAGAGCATTAGACAAGAGCTGGGAAGCTTTAAAAAGTCTTTGATTCTTCATCATAACTCTTATCTTTGCAATCCCCCAAAACAGGGCATTCTCTTGGGCCGTCGTTCCCCGGCCCTTGAACTGTGCGGGATCTAAATCTTTGTAAATAATTAATTCAAAATACCAATGGCAGACACAGGAGATATCAATATCGGTTCGGTTATCCGTTTCAATGGCGAGCTATGCCGTATCGAAGAATATCAACACAGAACACCCGGTAACCTAAGGGCTTTTTACCAGGCAAAAATGCGTAACCTGAAAACAGGTAAGCTGGTTGAAAACCGTTTCCGTTCCGGTGAGCTTGTTGAAATTGTAAGGGTTGACTACAAAGTACTCCAGTATATTTTTCCTGAAGGCGATTTCATTGTATGTATGGACAATGAAACATTTGAACAGATATACATTCCCAACACCATGCTTGGCAACAGCATGAGTTTCCTGAAGGAAGGAATGGAAGTGAAAATTTCTTTTGAAGGCGACACACCAATCCTGGCCGAAGCGCCGGTATTTGTGGAACTTGAAATAACCTATTGCGAGCCAGGTATGAAGGGTGATACTGCCACCAACACACTCAAGCCAGCAACGCTCGAAACAGGAGCTATTGTAAACGTACCTCTGTTTGTGAATCAGGGAGAGAAAGTGAAAGTGGATACCCGTAACAATACTTACGTAGAACGAGTTAAATAATTTCCGAATGACGGGAATTCAAGCCGATTCTCCCCAGATTCGGCTTTTTTCTTGCCTATTCCGTATCTTTGAATTCAAATCAAAAGCATGAAGATTCCTTTGCAAAACCTGGCTGATGTGGCAGCTCTCGTGAAAGCCAAATTCATTGGCGACCCCAATCATCCGGTTACAGGCATTAATGAAGTTCACATCGTTGAAAGCGGGGATCTGGTTTTTGTGGATCACCCCAAATACTATGAAAAAGCACTGCTCTCCCCTGCCACAACCATACTGATCAACACCGAAAAAGTCGTTTGTCCTCCCGGCAAAGCACTTATCATCAGTGATGACCCTTTCAGAGATTACAACAAACTCGTTTCATACTTTCACCCCAAAGCTTATGTGACCAGTCCATCTGTGCAGGAGCCAAAGGTTGGAAAAAACACAGTAGTGATGCCGGGTGCTTTTCTTGGCAAGAATGTGATCGTTGGATCCGATTGCGTCATCTTTCCGAATGTGGTCATTTATGACAATTGCCGGATCGGAAATAATGTTGTTATTCATGCCAATACGGTGATCGGGTCAGATGCTTTTTATTACAAGCGCAGACCTTCCGGGCTCGACAAACTTATCTCCTGCGGCCGTGTGATTATTCACGATCACGTTGAAATCGGAGCCTGCTGCACGATCGATAAAGGTGTTTCAGGAGATACCGTAATCGGGGAAGGGACAAAAATTGACAATCAGGTGCAGATCGGTCACGATACGGTTATCGGTAAAATGTGCCTGTTTGCTTCGGGCGTCGGTATTGCAGGAGTGTGTGTCATTGAAGACAATGTAACACTATGGGGACAGGTAGGGGTCAAAAGCGATGTGCGGCTGGGTAAAGGCTGTATTGTACTTGCACAATCGGGTGTGGGAGATGATATTCCTCCCGGCAAAACCTGGTTTGGCAGTCCTGCAGGTGAAGCATCGGAAAAAATGAAAGAACTGTTCCTTGTCAGGCGTATACCGGATATACTCGAGCGTCTGAACCGCTGAACCGGCAAATTTATTCTCCGGCCCGTCTTTGCCTTTTCTCAAAATACAGGCCGGGACATGGCTTAAATCTCTGAATTGCGTAACTTTGATTGTATCCATATTTCCTTCGATGGCTGAAGACATGAGTGATAAACAGGGGATATCCAGACCAAAAATCAAGGATATCAAATTGAATTCCATTCTGGAAGTTACGAAAGCCATTAACAGTAATTTCCCGACGGAGAAACTTCTTGGTATTTTTCAGGATGTTCTGAAAAATCAGCTGAGCATCGGCAAGCTTGTTCTTTTCAGTTACGATGCCGGGTGGAAGTGCCTCCTCAAATACGGCGTCGAAGACGAAATGGCTTCCATAGATGTAGTGCGGGAATTTGGCGATATCAAGGAAATCAGCACGATTGATTATACCTCCAGTGCCTCCAACCACACGTTCGAAATTGTAATTCCGGTATATCATAAGTCAAGCCCGCTTGCCTATGTGCTAATCGGTGATCTTAACGAAGACAAGCTTGAAGTAAGTGCGGCTATCAAACATCTTCCCTTTGTCCAAACACTGGCGAACATCATTGTGGTTGCTATCGAAAACAAAAAACTCGCGAAAGAAAATATCCGCCAGGCTGCCATGAGCAAAGAGCTGGAGCTTGCTTCTGAAATGCAGAGCATGCTTTTCCCCAGCAAACTACCGGATAACAATGTGCTTCAGATCAGCGCTTATTACCTCCCTCACCAGCAGGTAGGTGGCGATTATTATGACTTCATCCAGCTGGATGAAAACGAAATTGCATTCTGCATGGCCGATGTATCCGGGAAAGGGGTGCCTGCCGCCCTGCTTATGTCAAATTTCCAGGCTAACCTGCGCATTCTGCTCAACCACATGACATCACTGACTGACCTTGTCAAGGAGCTTAACAACAAGGTCATGCAAAATGCGAAGGGTGAAAAATTCATTACTCTGTTTATCGGAAAATACAATACGGTCACAAAAATCCTGACTTACATCAATGCCGGGCATAACCCTCCTCTGCTTTGCACTGAAAACAGCATCACAATGCTTAAAGTAGGATGCACTGGGCTTGGCATGTTTGATGAACTGACAAAGGTAAAGGAAGGGGTGATCAGCATTGACCCCGGATCTACAATCGTTTGCTATACGGATGGAGTCGTGGAAATTGAAAATGAAAAGGGAGAAGAGTTCGGGGTTCCGGCACTTAAGGAAACTCTCCGGTCCAATTTTGGTTCCACCATGGACCTGCTCAACAAAACCATTATAGCAGATGTGATTACGCACAAAGGCAATATGCCTTATGTGGACGATATCGCCTTATTCAGCTGCCGCGTTTTTTGACCCGGCTTTTGAAATTTCTCCGTTTTTGTGATAGACATCAGCCGCCACGAGTATGGCGATGAATCCCCAGAAGGGAACAGATGCTTTGTCTGTATCCAGAAAATTGTTTAATCCCCCGTGTACAAAATAAGTGACAAGCCCAAGCAGCACAGCAAGCGTTGTGCCGCGCAGATCGCCTTTCGGCAGACGGTGATACAAACGTGAACCTGTCCAGATCACACAAACAAGAATAGCAATAAACGAAACGGCTCCAGGGATTCCGGATTCACAAAGCGGTCCAATGTATTCGCTGTGGGCATTCCCTTTGTCACCTGCATTCGTGCTGATTGTTGTTCTCTCGCTGGAAAGCTGAAAAGGGGCATATTGAAAGCTATAAGTACCAGGTCCCCAGCCAAGAACAGGTCGCTGGCGGAACATGCGAAGTGCCGAATTCCATCGGTTAATGCGTTCAAGATTGGACGCATCGGTGGAAATGTTGGAAATGGACTGGACGTGCTCAGTCAGGTTGGATGATGAATCCTGACGGTTTTTTTCAAGCTTCATGACAAGATCCGTCCACATCATGCTCAGAAGAATAGCAACGACCGACACGCCAATCACAAATGCACGGATTCCGATCCTCAGTTTATAAATCAGAAACAGCAGAAGTGCCACCAGCAAGCTCACCCACGCAGCCCGGGTATAGGAAAAGATAAGAGCAACCGTAAAAATAAAAAACAGCATCACGGATACAATTCGAAGACCCGGACGAAACGACTTATTGAAAATAAAAGAAACGATCAGCGGGAAAAACATGGCCAGTAAAGCCCCATACGCTGTGTGGTCGTTAAAGAATGGGGTCATCACCCAGTGAGCAGGGTCTTCCTTGAATCCAAACTGCGAGTGATTGTAAAGCGTGTAAATAATAACAATGAGGAAAGAGATGATATACATCCATGCAAAACGCTTTATGTTCCTGGTATCCTTGAACATCTGAACTCCGATGAAGTAAAAAGGAATGACGAACCAAAGCCGGGCAAGAAGGAATTTAAATGATACAACCGGCATTTCGCTGGTGATACAGGTGATCAGGATCCACAGCAGGTTTATAAGAAGAGCAATGGTAACCGGATGCCGCAGTATCCTTATGTCATAACGGCCTTCATACAGCACTCGGAAGAAGAAAAGAAGCATAACCCCAATCATCAATGGTTCGGTGGGCAGACTCAGGCCCAAACGGACATCCGGATCCGTAAGATTGATGGAAAGCGGAGTGAAGAATACAATTATGAGAAGCAGTGTATCCACAGATACGAAAGCCAGGTAGACAATTACCGCTATGACAGGCAGCAGACTCAGCCAGAAAAATTCATAAAAACAGCACAACGCATTGAGAACCACAAAGGCGGAGCTCAAGCTGTAAATCCAGCGGTTTTTTAATTGGTCGGTCAATTTATTTAAACTTGCTAAAAATTTTCTCCTTGTTTTCCACAACAATAATGGTCAGCAATGAAAAAACAAAAGCGCTAAGAGCAGACACACACATAATTACCCAGCGAATCGGGGAGGACTTCTTATCAGCAGGGTATGGCTTTGCAACCACGTTTGCATAAGTCAGCTCTTTGCGGGAATCACTTAACGCCTTATCATACAAAACACGGATCTCCGCATACGTCTCAAACGCTTTCTGGTGCAGCTGCTTCAAAGACACAGACTCGGCTCCTTTATCCTCCAGATTACGCATGATACCATCCAGATCCTTGAGTTTTTCTTTAGATCCTCCGTTTGCAATTATCTTGTAGTAAATCTTCAACGCTTCTTTACTCTGAATGTAATAGTCCAGCAGCCCGTATTTTTCCCTCAGGATGCGAAGAGCGCCTTCCAGTGAATCAATCTGCAACCTTTTGTATTGCAGTTGATCACCCAGCAAACGCACAACCTCCGCTGTCTTGGAGCGTTGAAGAGAGCGGGCTTTCAGGTTCATCAGGTTTATTATTGTGTCGACAATATTGCAGGCTTCCTTCGGATCGGTATCGTATACATCAATTCTGACCGACTCAAATTCGGTACGACGGATATCCACATTTTCATTGTAATTATCATAAAGATTGGCAAATGCACCTTTTTTGTTCAGGTCGATGGAATAGCGGTCTGCCAGGTTAAACCTGTCACACACAGCCTTACGTATATCGGCCGATTGCATCAGCTGGAGCATCTGTTCTGTGGCTGTTTCATTGCCATAAGGGGTGAGGTTGGCGGGATACAAAATCGCTGTGGATTTGTATTTAGGTTGGATAAACCATTCACTGGATAAAAGAGCACCGAGTAATGCAGCTGCAACTACAACCGCAATCAAATGGAGTCTCCATTTATACAAAACCTTGAGAAACGAAATATTGTCGAATTGGCTCACTGTTTTTCTGATTTTCGGAATCGGTTAAGGCTATCAAGAATTATGATACAGATAATGGCGATCAGGATTGCAGAAGCTGTTGACCCGGCCACGATGATCCAGCGGACAGGGTATGATTTTTTCTCAGCGGGAAAAGCATTATTCACGATGAACTTATGAGGAATTTCCTGCTCGGCATCTACTTTGGCTTCTTCATATTTGGTCTTCAGCATATTCAGCTGCTTGGTCTGTAATGTGAGGTTATCTCTTACGGCCAGATAGGTGCTTCCATAGCGGGAAATGATTTTGAGTTTTTCTTCCAGAGATTTGATAGCCCTTGCATCACCTTTTGAAATAGCTATTGCATATTGTTCACTGGTTACGGACGACTGCGACTCGTAATCATACATGCCTTTTTCATTCAGCTTCTCCATGGAATCGGCAATGATAGTCACATCCCTGAGCTTGGACATGTATTCATTTTTTACAATGGAAAACGCTTTTGTAGCGCGTTCGCGCTGCATGCGGGTGGTGGTGGAATCGAGCAACTGTGCAATGACATTTGCGATATGGGCAGCTGTGTCAGGATTAATATCAAGAACCTCAATCTTTACAGACATAAACTCAGTCCGACGGAAAGTGATATTGTTCTGAAACTCGTCATACAAACGGGTACGCTTGTACCGGTCTGTCGTATCAATGTTATAATGCTTCATCAGTTTAAAACGGCGGCATACCCGATCACGAATCTCATCTGAATTCAGAATCTGAAGCATCTGCTCGGCTTCTTCTTCCTGCCCAAACAACAATACATCTTGTTTGGCACTGGGATTTTCGGCCAACAGCGCTTTTGAGAGGGAGCTTGTGGTAGCCGGGAACATGACTACGGTAGACTTGTATCTTTCAGGGATGATGAATGAAACAATGCCTGAAACAACTGCGGCAAACAGGCCAACAATTAGCAGGGTTTTGCGCCAGCGAAAAAAGAAATAGATGAGGTTCGTTGAATCAAAATCCGTCA
>DASYGQ010000309.1:0-6337 GCA_035999585.1 Bacteroidia bacterium
ATATTAAGATCTGTTACGGAGAATTTGTTCTTCGGTCTCTTCCGCTGCATTTCATTTTTTTCAAACACTATGTTAATACGATCCGGCCTTTTTTGCAAGAGAGAAAGCCTGTTTTATTGAAAATTACGTGAATATACGTAGGCCCCAGGCCTCAGTCAGGGGCCGGGTTTCGTCATTCGGTAAATAATTCTTACCTTGTTAGTTCAAATTGCACGCACCACATGAAAAAAACACTACTTACTCTGCTCTCAGGAGTTATTTTCTCCTTGAGCGGACTCCATGCGCAGGACTGGATCCAGAAAATGCAGGATCCTTCGGTCAACTTCTACGATGTTCAGAAAGCTTTCAATTCTTATTGGGAAAAGACAGAACGCAGAACAGCCCTCCTCAAATTCTTTGGCGGAAAAGAACCCAAGATAGCAGACGAAAATTATGAAATGTACAAACGCTGGGAATACTATGTGGAGCCACGTGTTTACCCTAGCGGCGACCGCTCGCTGATCACCAAAGCATCGGATGAAATGCAGCGGAATTTCAGCTCCAACAGTCAGCGTGCCAATTCCATTCAGATGGCATCCAACTGGCATTTGCTGGGTCCCACCTCACAGATTCCGAGCGGAGGAGGCGGTGCAGGCCGACTGAATTGTGTTGTTTTCGACCCCAATAACCCCCAAATTATTTATGTTGGCGCACCTGCCGGCGGTCTTTGGAAGTCAATGAACGGCGGACTTTCCTGGACAAGCACCACAGACCAGCTTCCGGTCATCGGCGTATCCGATGTAGCCATTGACCCGACCAATTCGAATACAGTTTATATTGCCAGTGGTGATAATGACCATAGCGACAGCTATTCCTGCGGTGTGTTGAAATCAACGGATGGGGGACTGACCTGGAAAATGTCAGGACTTACTTTTGCTATCAGCGGTACACGAATTGTGTATTGCCTGCGTATCAACCCTGCCAATCCGTCGATGCTGTTTGCCGGCACCAACAACGGTTTGTTCCGTACCATTGATGGCGGTGTGACCTGGGCCAAAGTACTTACAGCCAATGTGCGTGACCTTGAATTCAAACCGGGTGATCCCTCGGTTGTTTATTGTGTAACCAATACACAGTTTTACCGTTCGGTGAACACGGGCCATAATTTTACACTGATCAGTGCCGGCCTTCCTTCAGGAACTTCCCTGAGCAGGCTTTCGGTAGCGGTTACCGCTGCTGATCCCACTTATGTATATGTGCTGGGTTCAGCTGCCAATACATATTCGTTCCAGGGTCTTTATCAGTCATCCGACCAGGGCCTGACTTTCATCAATAAATCAACCACTCCCAACCTGCTCGGCTTTTACAGCGGAACAGGCGGTGATGCCACTGCCGGTCAGGGATGGTACACACTCAGTCTGGATGTATCTCCGCTCAATAAAAACGAAGTTGTTGTAGGCGGAGTCAATGTGTGGCGTTCAACCACAGGTGGCTCAAGCTGGAGTAAGATCAGCAGCTGGACGGCCAGCGGATTCAGCTCTTATGTACATGCCGATGTTCACATGCTCAAATATATTCCGGGCACATCCACCTTCTTTGCTGCTGCCGATGGCGGTTGCTTCAAGACAACCAACGGAGGTTCGGCCTGGACAGATCTCAGCAACGGCCTGCAGATCGCGCAGATGTACCGCGCCGGGTCATCGCAGACAAATCCGAATCTTGTGATTCAGGGCTGGCAGGACAATGGAACCAATCAATACAGCTCCGGCTCCTGGACCCAGATACTGGGCGGCGACGGAATGGATTGCTTCATCGACTATTCCAATGCTGCCACCATGTATGCCACCAACCCCAATGGTTCACTCTATGTTTCCATCAACGGCGGAGGATGGAGCAACATCAACAGCAATATTACCGGCACCGGATCCTGGGTCACTCCCTGGGCCATTGATCCTGTTACACCCAGCACCATTTACGCCGGCTTTCAGGAGGTTTGGAAATCGACAAACAGAGGCGGTTCATGGACTGCCATTTCTGCTTTCGGTCTGCCTTCCAGTTCACCGCTTACCACACTGGTGATCGCACCATCCAATCCGCAATATATCTATACCAGCGCGGCAGGACAGATGTATGGCACCTCTAACGGTGGCACCAGCTGGACCAATCTGTCTTCCAATCTGCCCGGCGGGAATTCACTTACCTCCATCGGAGTATCCACCACCAATCCAAGTGAAGTGTGGGTGACTTATTCGGGTTACGCATCCAACATCAAAGTGTACCGTTCAAGAGATGCAGGACATACCTGGACAAACTTCTCTGCCGGTCTTCCAAACATGCCGGTTAACTGCGTGGTGACACAGCCGGGTACTGCCGACGGAGCCTATGTCGGAACGGATGCAGGTGTTTATTACAAAGATACGACCATGACAGCCTGGGCATTTTTCTCCGCAGGACTTCCCGATGTGAATATTGCTCATCTTGAAATTCAGGCGAGCAGCAAAAAGCTGCGTGCTGCAACGTTCGGAAGAGGATTGTGGGAAACCAGTCTGTATGACCCGGCAAGCACTGCACCCCTGGCAAACTTCACAGCCAATGTGACCACCGGATGTCCTGGCCTGAATGTACAGTTCACTGATCTCAGCACCAACGGCGCCACTGCCTGGAACTGGGCTTTTGCAGGCGGCACACCCGCCACATCCACACAACAGAATCCTTTGGTGACATTCAACAATCCCGGCACTTACAACCAGGTTTCCCTTACTGTCAGCAATGCCAATGGCAGCGATTCTATTCTGCGCTACAGTTATATTGCCATCAGCCCGCATTATCAGCCGACCATTACACTCAGCGGTAAAGACACCATCTGCGCGGGTCAGTCGACATTGATATCCAGTTACGGAAGCACCTATTCCTGGTCGCCTACAGGATCCGGACAAGGATCCATCTCTCCGACTTATACTGCCGATTATGCGGTTACCGTCACCGACATGCTGGGCTGTTCTTCCACGTCCAATCCGCTGCATGTGGTTGTAAACCCATTGCCAACGCCTTCCATCACACAATCACACGATACCTTGTTCTCCAATTATGCCACAGGCAATCAGTGGTATCATAACGGAGTGGCGATTTACGGAGCCACAGGTCCTTATTTTGTGATCGCCGGAAGCGGAGCATTCAGCGTACATGTAACCAATGCAGGCGGCTGTATGGGTATATCCAATACGATTTCAGGTATACACGAAGACGAGCTCCTTCAGAACTCCATGGTGGTATTTCCCAATCCGAATAACGGTGTGTTTGAACTGAAAATGACTTTGGCTGAACATGCGTCCTATACCTTACGGATCAGTGATGTGACCGGAAGAGAAATTTACAGTGAAGAGCTGAAAACAAGCGGACAAGTCAAGCATCCCGTCGACCTGAGTGCGTTCGGCAAAGGCATGTATATGCTTGAAGTAAGCGGACCACAAGGCAAGGCGCTGAAGAAGATCATGATTTACTGATCGTCTTTCCTATTCATGGAAAATCCGGCTGCATGGCCGGATTTTTTTGTGTTTGAAAGCATCCTTAATGGACCGCGGATTGTCATGATTTATTATGATCATCATGATTAACCAGATCATCTTTTATCATAATAAATCATGACAATCCGCGGTCCGTTTTTCATTGCAAAGCATCAGCCCTTGTTGCGGAAAGCTTTGTAATAAGGGCTGCTCTCCATTTTCTTTTTCTGTTCCTTCCCGATGCGGCGGAACTCCTTGTCGAAATCGCCCTGGAAATTTTTACGGATTTCTTTCACACCCAGCTTCTCGATGCTGTAAAGGCAATACGGCAACATCTCCCTGTTGTCGAGGTCTGCTTTTTTCAGACGGCTGAAGCAAAGCCAATAGGCTTCTGCAGCGTATCCGTAAGATTCAAGATCAAACGCAATATCGGCAAGCTGTTCCATATCTTGACTGAGCTTGTCTTTGTCCTTAAACAGCTTGTTGAGTTCGAAGCGGCGCGAAGACTGGTAATTCTCTTTGCCCGAGGATGCCCTGGCCGAAAGCGGGTAGAGGGGGTTCAGCTTGTAAATGAGTTTCCGGGCTTCATCCCATTCCGACTGGCTCAAGAGAGAATCTTTTTTCACCGCATTGCGGGCCTGGGTTTTTGAAAAATACAATTCGTAATGAAGCCAGGCTGAATTCGGATAATCGGCCAGCACGCCTTCATACACGGCAATGGCTCCCTGGAAATTTCCTTTCTGGTGCTGCTCCACACCATGACGTGCCCGTACATTGAGCTCACGGTTGAATTCCTCCAGCTTCCAGGAGAGTTCATTGATGTAATAGGTGGCAAGGGCTTTGTCGGAACAAAAATGGCGGATCAGCTCCGTGTATTCTTTGGCATAATCGAATTTCCCTTCCGCAACAAGCAGCATCACTTTGGAAAGAGGAATGATCTCATTGCCGGGACTCATCTCCATGACACCTCTCCAGTAATCCGGCACGCTGTCGGTCAGTGAAAGAGCATCCGGCACCTGTTTGTGTGCGTCGTACAGGGAACAGACATTGTTCAGTGTTTTGGCCATGTAATGCACACCGCTGAATTTATCATCAACTTTCTGTTCGCTGGCGGCAAGCACCGGCAATACCTCTGTGACAGCCCAATTCATGAGCTCCGTCTTTTTTTCAGAAAGCCCTTTTCGTTTGAATGCTTTCCGGGATGCATCCTTGGGGTCTTCGTAGGCGGGCACAAAAGCGGCTGCCTGGTTTCCACTGCCGCCGTTGAGCCGGATGAGATATACAAATGAATAATCAAGCAGTTTCGTGTGGTAGGAAGGAATGTGTGCAAAAGCTTCCTGCGCCTGTTTCATTTCAGCGTCTGAGAAAGCCGGTCTGGCATGAAGATGCACTTCCGGTTCTGCCTGGGTATGAAGGGTGATGAGGATCATGACATCGCGCTTTGTTTTGTCGCCCAGAAAAGCCGAATCCACCTTGTTGGTGACCAGCCTGCCCCAGGAGGCGAATGCGACCCGGTCGAGATTGAGCTCTGCCACCTGGTCGTTGGATAATAACTGAATTTCCACTTGTGGAAGGCTTTGTGCTTGCAGGTGCATGGAAGCACAAAACAATAAAAAGAGCGGGAAGAGTTTCTTAAAGTGCATCGATACAGGCTTGATGAAGAACAATGATAAGGAATTTTAAGAGGACGGGGAGGGGGTAGCTGAATTCCGATCTTTGTTTTTTTATCGTAAATTTGTTTTCATTCATCGTTGCTCTTCTCTATGCGTCATTATCACCTTCGTCATACATTTATCATCCTGCTGCTATTGGCTGTCTGTACGGCTTCTCTGATGGCTCAAACCGCCAAGGAATATAAGGATGGGAAAGGAGGGATGGTGCGCCTTCCCCTGGGGGATCTTTCATTTGCCGATACGGTGATATCTTACCAGCCCGGCGATCCGGCACCTATGAATGACAACCAGCACCCCGAAGATGCTTTGGGGGCACCCGACTGGAAAGGCGCCGATAACCTGGGTTTCGTGTCACTCGGCTGCGGCGGCACACTCATCGTTAAGTTTACCAACAATGCTCTTGTCAACATTGAAGGCCCCGACCTCTATATTTTTGAAGTTGGAAAGTTTGTTGAGCCCACAGCGCTCTCCGTATCCAAAGATGGAAAGAAATGGATCGAAGTGGGAAATATCAACGGGGGGGTGTCGGAAGTGGATATCGGCGATTCGGTGAAGACGGGCGAACGGTTCAACTATGTGAAGCTGACCGACCTGAAATCGGAATGTGACGGACTTTGGCCCGGCGCCGATATTGATGCCGTGGCCGCCATCGGATCAGGCATGCAGATCGATCTCAATTCCTCCGTTTTGTTTACCACCGGGCAATGGGTGCTCAAACCCAATGCGAAAACAGAACTGAACAAAGTCATTGCCCGCGTCAAAGACTATACCGGTGTGCAGATCATCACCGAGGGGCATACCGATAATGAAGGTACGGAAGCTGTGAACAAAGCCCTCTCCGAAAAAAGAGCTAAAGCCGTAAGCGAGTATTTTGAAAAAAACCTGAAGGGAAAGAAACTGAAGCTGAGCTATTACGGTTACGGGGCGCAATACCCGATTGCTTCCAATGAAACAAAGCGGGGGCAGGAAAAGAACAGAAGAGTAGAGGTAGTAGTGCTTCCTTTGAAATAATAATATGGAAATTCGGGCTTTTATTCCCTAATATACAGAAGACACCTGCTCCCATATCAATTTTATTATCTTTGTTTATCCCTAAAAAGGCAGATTTCATGAAACTTTCTACCTTCCTGTTTTGCATCCTGAATTTATTTTTTTCCGCCACCCTTCTTCATGCTCAGAAAC
>DASYGQ010000316.1:0-2254 GCA_035999585.1 Bacteroidia bacterium
TTTTCTGACATTGCTCTTCTCTCAAGATAGTCATTCCTCCCGAAGCATTCCGAAAGCGGGAAGATTTTTACACTACATTTGTCAACAATTCAGAAACCGTTTTTCCACTTATAGAAATACGATATGATTTACATCACCAGAAAAGAACATTTCAATGCCGCTCACAAACTTTTCAATCCGGGCTGGACAGATGAAAAGAACATGGAAGTGTTTGGAAAATGTGCCAACCCCAACTGGCACGGACATAATTACTACCTCTATGTCACCGTCAAAGGGGAAGTCAACCCTGACACCGGCTATACCGTCAACCTGAAAGAACTCAGCACACTTATACGGATGGAAGTGACCGATAAGCTCGATCACAAAAACCTCAATCTGGATGTCGACTTCATGAAAAATCGCATGCCGACAACTGAAAATGTAGCCATCGCTATCTGGGAGCAGATCGCTGATCAGGTGAAGCACATGGGTGGCGAGCTCCATTGTGTGAAACTGTACGAAACCGACAATAACTACGTCGAATATTTCGGCGGGAAATAATACTTACTACAACATATTCAATACTTAAAATCATGAGCAATTATACGGTGAAAGAGGAGTATAACCCTGAGAATACAAAAAACCTTTCTGAGACTTATCTCAATATCATCAACCGCATCGGTGAAGATCCGGAACGGGAAGGCCTGGCCAAGACGCCTGAAAGGGCTGCCAAAATGATCCAGTTCCTGACATCCGGCAAATGCATGGATCCGGCTGAAATACTACGTTCGGCCATGTTCAAAGATCCTTACCAGCAGATGGTGGTGGTGAAGGATATCGAACTGTACTCGCTCTGTGAACACCACCTTCTGCCTTTCTTTGGAAAAGCACACATCGCCTATATTCCCAACGGGCACATCGTTGGCCTGAGCAAAATACCTCGTGTGGTTGATGTGTTCGCCCGCCGCCTTCAGGTGCAGGAACGCATGACTCAGGAAATACTTAACTGCATCCAGGATACGCTGAAGCCGCTGGGTGTTGCCGTTGTCATCGAAGCCGCACATCTTTGCATGCAGATGCGGGGAATTCAAAAACAGAATTCGGTGACCACCACCTCCGCCTTTACCGGTGAATTCATGAAAGACCCCACACGCAAAGAGTTTATAAGCCTTATTTCAACCCGGTTGCACTAAATACAACGAAAAATTTAACAATAATTAAGATTCAAATATCTCAGGGTCATACGTTTTATAGTGGCAGCAATTGACAAAAACCCTTTAAAATGCGTACCTTTGTATCAAACAAAATCGATCCAAAATGGACAATAACATTTTAAATTTTGGCAACACACACGAGAACGAAAGTGTCGTTGTCAAAACATTTCTTTCCAAGGTATTTACCTGGATGGTGGCGGCTCTTGCCATCTCCGGAGCTGTCGCTTACGCTTTTGCCACCGCTCCTGCCCTTCAGCAAATGATTCTTCAGGTCGTGGATGGCCACGTTGGCTTTACCACGCTGGGATGGGTGGCCGCATTCAGTCCCATTATCTTCATCCTGGTCATGAACTTCGGCATGGAGCGTCTTTCGCTTCCTGCACTGCTGGGTATCTTTGTCCTGTTTTCGGTGGCCATGGGAATGAGCCTCAGCACCCTCGCCTTTCGTTACGAAGGAGCCCTGATTACAAAAACCCTGTTTATCACTGCCGGCACCTTTGGCTTCATGGCTTTTCTTGGAGCAACAACCAAAACCGACCTTAGCAAAATGGGTTCTTACCTCATGATGGGTCTGTTCGGTATTATTATCGCTTCCGTCATCAATATGTTCACTGGCGGAAGCACCTGGCTCATCGATATCCTGTGTGTCATTGTTTTCACGGGCATGACTTCATATCAGGTTCAGATGCTGAAGACAATGGCACTGAGTATGCCGGAAGGTGAAACGGTTCAGTCCCAGAAAGCTGCCCTTTACGGAGCACTTTCCCTTTACATCACATTCATCAATTTATTTATGTCACTCCTGCGTTTGGCCGGTGGCGACAGAAGGTAAATCCATTCGCAATCATAAAAAAAAGTCCTGCAAATGCAGGACTTTTTTTTATGCTCCTTTTTTAAGAGCCTATTTCCGCAACGCGTTCGCAAAACCGCCTGGCAACCGCAACGGGGCCATAATGGGTGACAGACCATTTTCTTCCTTCCTGTCCGATTCCCAGCAAATCATCCGGGTGTATACTTGTTATCTCAGCTGCGCTCTGCTCAAACTCAAACCGTTTAACACC
>DASYGQ010000320.1:0-3671 GCA_035999585.1 Bacteroidia bacterium
AATCGCTTTATTTCATTCGCGGGCATGTCATGAAAGATCATTCTGTTCAGGATCCCGATATCTATGTGTCGACACTGAATGAAAACGGAGAATTTGGAATACCCGTCAAACTCAATGATAAGATCAATACACCCGGCAAAGAACAATCCGTATTCATTCATCCGGATAACATGACTTTGTATTTCTCGTCTGACGGCCATCCCGGTATGGGCGGACTGGATATCTACATGAGTAAACGTCAACCCGATGGCGACTGGGGTGAACCTGTAAACCTGGGTTACCCGATCAATACCTGTGCAGATGAGAACAGCATACTGGCAGATCCCAGAGGAACACTGGCTTATTTCGCGTCCGACAGACCGGGAGGATTCGGCAAACTGGATTTATACAGCTTTGAACTGCCTGCCAACGTACAGCCCGAAAAGATTACTTATTTCAAAGGCAAGGTGTATGATGCAGTCACCAAGAAACCGCTTCAGGCCAGCTTCGAGCTGATTGACCTGGGAACCCAGAAGTCGCTTTATACCTCGCTCTCCGAACGCAGCGGCGAATTCTTCCTGACGCTCACAGCCAACAAAAACTATGCGCTGAATGTGACGAAACCCGGCTATCTCTTTTACTCCGATAATTTTGCCATGAAGGAGTCGCTCGACAAGTCCAAGCCTTTTGAAATGGATGTGCCGCTGCAACCGATTGATACAGGCAAGTCCATCGTGCTGAAGAATGTATTCTTTGCCACTGCTAAATTTGATCTGGAGCCCGAATCCAAAGCTGAGCTTAACAAGCTGGTGAGCTTCATGAACCTGAACAAGACCCTGAAGATCGAACTGAGCGGGCATACGGATGATGTAGGCGACAAAAAGAAAAACATCACGCTTTCCCTCAACCGGGCCAAATCGGTTTACGAATACCTGATCGCAAACGGTATTGCCAAAGAACGCATGACCTACAAAGGCTATGGCGATGGCAAACCCGTTGTGCCGAATGATTCACCGGAGCACAGGCAGATGAACAGGAGGACGGAGTTTAGGATTACGGGGAAGTAAGGGCAGCAAGTCATATCAGAAAAGAGGTTGATGCAGAAACGTTCAACCTCTTTTTATTTCTATAAGCATCATAGATATTGGTCTTGTTGCTATTGCTTCGGGCGAAACTATTTAACCGTTTTGAAGCAACATTTCGATCTCTTTTTTAAGAGGAGGAACATCTCTCAAAATGATTGCCCACAGGATTTCAGCCGAAACAGCATCATACCCGTGAATAATCCTATTTCGGGTATCCACTATTTTTCTGGCGTTTGTGATTTTAATGTCGGCTGTACAAGAAGAGTTCTGTTGACAGCTTCACCAATTATCTCAATGTTTCTTTCGACAGCTCTCTTGGTTTTCTTGTCGCTTTGAAACTGCAGGAAATCTTTTTTATCTGGCAGAAAGTCTTCAATCTCAATGATGGCTTGTTGGATATCCTTAAGCCATGTTTTCGCCTCATTTTCCATAAACAGAAACTTTGGTGCGGTCAATCTGCGTTTTTAAGAAAGGATTTTGAAGCGATTTAGATTCGAGAAGGTCAATATTTCTTTTCAATAAATCTTCCAGACTGAATTTCAGATTGAAATAATTGTCTGCATAAACAATGGGGGCAAGGTCTTCAAAACCCACTAGCAAATCAACATCACTGTCTTTCGAAAAATGATCTGTTGTGACAGAACCAAAGGCAAATAAGGATTTTACCTTATAGATTTCACAAAGCTGACGAATGGGGGGAGTATAGATGCCAATAAAACTCATCTATCAAATATATACTTTTTTATCTTTATTGCCAACAAGTTTGCTGCTTGAGTCAGGCATGAAATGAGTATTTTCCTTTTGTTCCGGGGTTTTTTCTACCTTTCCAATCCATAAATGCATCCGCATGAAACGAACATTAAACACCCTTCTTGCCCTCGCCCTGATCTGCAACATTTCATTCGCTCAATCCAAACTCAAAGCAATCAAAGCCGGAAAAGTCATTGACGTCCTCTCAGGTACGGTACTGAAAAACCAGATCATCCTGATCGACAGCAATAAAATAACGGCCATTGGTTCCAATCTCCCTATTCCGTCCAATGCGGAGGTGATTGATCTGAGTAGCGCAACGGTATTACCCGGTCTCATCGATTCGCATACACACCTGTCGTCCGAACCCAGCGGAGATTATTACGGAGACATCTTCCGGAAGACTCCGATTGATTATGCCGTGCAGGCTCACATATTTGCCGAGCGCACGCTGATGGCCGGCTTTACCAGCTGCCGCGACCTCGGCGGGCATGATCTGATTGATGTATCACTGAAAAATGCAATCAACCAAGGAATTATTCCCGGTCCGCGTATGTATGTCGCTGCCTTTGCACTTGGCGCCACCGGTGGGCACAGTGACCTGAACGGTTTCAATCCGGAAATACACGTGAGCTCCAATCCCGATTTCACGGGTGTGGCCAACGGCACGGATGAGATCCGTCGGCGTGTTCGGAACAATGTGAAATGGGGAGCGGATGTCATCAAGTTTATGGCGACGGCCGGTGTTTTGTCGGAAGAGGAAAGCGTGGGTGCTCCGCAGTATTCAGCGGAGGAGATGAAGGCGCTGGTGGATGAAGCGCACATGTGGGGCAAGAAAGTGGCTGCGCATGCGCACGGTACGGAGGGAATTAAAAGAGCGGTGATAGCCGGTGTCAATTCCATTGAGCATGGAAGTATCCTCGACGACGAATGCATCCGTCTGATGAAAGAAAAAGGGACGTATCTCGTTCCCACCATTTATGCTTTGGATTATATTATCGCCACGTATGGCAAGAAAGGTTTCCCGGAAAAGATTCTGAACAAGGCGAGGGCTATTTCGAAACAAAAGGAAGACGGCCTCGCGAAGGCCATCAAAGCGGGGGTGAAGATTGCTTACGGCACAGATGCATCGGTGATGCCGCATGGAATGAACGGTAAAGACTTTGTATATCTTGTAAAAGCCGGCATGACACCGATGCAGGCCATTCAAACAGCAACGGTCAACGCCGCCGATCTGCTCGGAGTGACGGCGACCTCGGGATCCATCAGCACCGGCAAGTTTGCCGACATTATTGCCGTTAGCACTGACCCGACCGGTGATGTAAGCGCTCTGGAGAATGTCCAGTTTGTGATGAAGAACGGAGTGGTTTATAAAAACGAAATCAAACATTGATACGATGAAAATTTCCAATACAATTACAGTAGCCGGAAAAAGCAAACATCCCCTGACAGTAAACCGGATGGGATATGGCACCATGCGCCTCACGGGAGAAGGTATTTACGGCGAGCCGCCCAACCGGCCTGAAGCCCTTCAGATTTTGAAGAGAGCGATGGACTTGGATGTCCGTTTTTTGGATACAGCCGATTATTACGGTGATGATGTCACCAACCGCCTGATTGCCGAAGCGCTTTATCCGTATCCCAAGGGCCTTGTCATCTGCAGCAAGGTGGGTGGAGCCAGAAAACCGGATAAGAGCTGGTATGCTTTCAACACACCGGAGAATCTCCGCACAAGCATCGACAGGAATTTAAAGACACTGAAGCTGGAGCAGATGTCGCTTGTTCATTTCCGGGTGATGCCTCATACGGATGTTCCGTTCAAGGAATCGATGGATGCCATGTTTGCACTTCAGAAAG
>DASYGQ010000325.1:0-6919 GCA_035999585.1 Bacteroidia bacterium
TATTGTGGGCTACTGAATTCAGGAAATTGGGAAATGTCTCTGAGGATTTGTACTTCCGCGCCTTCCACGTCGATCTTTATAAGATCAAATTTTTCATGATTGATGTAATCCGATAATTTTCGGGCTTCGACCGCTAATTTATTATCTCCACCGCGGCTGGAAAACAAAGAACCCTGCTGACTGCCCAATTCGCTCCCCAGATAGAAATCGATGCTTCCGTTCGTATCTGAAAGAGCCACATTAAAAGCTTTGGTATTCTCCAGCTTGTTTTCCCGGATGTTCCGTTCAAGTATTTCAAATACATAGGGATTCGGTTCGAATGCAAGAACACTGCTTTGGGGATAATTTTTTTTAAAATACAAAACAGCCATTCCTATATTGGCACCACAGTCAATGATTTTAGGCCCCTGTTTTTTAAGATCAACTTTATATAATTGCTTGACAAAAATCTCTCTGTACAAGGAAAATAAGGTTGCGTAGTCATATCCATATACTTTGTAACCAAAAATACGCTGACTGACATTTTTAGTTTGTTTGCTGAAAATGGCTGTTTTGATATACAAGGAAAGCAGGGTTTTGTAAACTTCCCATTTGTCGGAAAAATTCGCGTAATCACTCCCTCGGGCAATAATAAAAAAGCGGATAAATTTTGTGGGAAGATGAAGTAGTTTCAGTATCATAATCTTTTGTTGAAAAATTGAGTTTTGCGGAAAGCCATTCGGAATTGGGGTCTTTGTCCCCCTGCCCGGCTATTGTGCAATTTTCATGATTCTTCCCGGAACGCCGATAATGCTTGCGTATTCAGGGACATTTGTATATGTCAGCGATGCGGCTCCAAGTGTTGCGTATTTTCCAATCTGAAGTTTCTCTAAGACTGTAGAATTTGTGCCTGCCAAAACACCTTCTTCAAACAATACATCTCCTGAAATATTACTTCCGGGGTTAATACAGCAAAAATCAGAAATAACAGTATTGTGGCCGATCGTACAGGCAAGGTTGATGATCACATGGTCTTTTATTTTTGCGAGTGTCGATACAATGCTCCCGGCCATTACAATGGAACCTTCTCCGATACTTGCTTTGGAGGATATAACAGCGGTGGGGTGTTTGAGGATGGCAAACTGAACCTGGTACTCTTTCAGAAAGGAAATGATTTTTTTCTTGACTTTGGGATTTCCAATGCAGCAAATGAAATAATAATCTTTAGCCTGATTTTCTTTCAGCCATGCTTTTGTGCCAAGTATTTTTATTCCGTTCAGATCCTTACCCTGAATGTCCGGATTGTCGTCCAAAAAACCTGCAATTTCCCATTCTGAATTTGCTTTGCTGCGATTGATATCCTCAATAAGGTCAATTACTTCATAGCCATAATTACTGGCTCCATACAGAATCAATTTCTTCATTTGAATAAATTTCAGATGATGGCTCTTTTGCGTGACAACTGCTCGAATAAATTCATCCCGTCCCAAAGATAATGAAAAGACAAGGATTGGCCCATAGGAACGATGCGGTCGATACGCTTGCGTGATGTGGCTTCCTGCAGGGATTTCAGATCAGTTTCCTGTAAACCGAAATAACTCAGGGTCTGGGTGGACAAAGGCAACTCGGCTGAGAGCTCTTCGAGACTTGAAATATGGCGCAGATAAAAATAACCGCCCACACAATTATCGACTGAAACTGGCATCGTATCTGTTTCAATGAGATAAATGGTATTGTCGTCCTTCGTGATATTTCGCACCGGGATATCCATGAGGTCGTCTACGAGGTGGTTGAATTTTACAATGGAAAGAGCGGAGGCCTCTGAAGTGTATCGTGTTTTCGTTATTTTGTCCAGTTCCTTGTAAAAGGCAGGGATGAATGATTCTTTTTCAGCAATCGTCCCATAGACAAAGATCACGCGGGGAGAAGAACACCCCAGCTGATCGAATACATAAGCATCGTTAAAAAAATTCTTAGCCGCCAGAGCTTTCGCTTCATCATCAGCGTCAAGAAAAGACTTTGCCTTAATCAAGGAGTGAGAAACTCTGTTTGGAAAAATAATGTCACGAAGTGCGGGTCCGCTTTTCAGGCTTTTGAAATGGAGTACCGTCTGATCACCTCCCCAGATAACTCTTCCCTGTGCTTCGGATGAAAAATAAGTGCTGATTTCATCTTCATGTCCGTAACTGATAAAAGAAAGATAGGGCCTGAGTATCTCGTTTTCCGGAAGCGCAAGAATATGATTGATGCAGCTGATAATGAACTGGACGGACGGGGAGAGATCGGATGAAAGCCTTACCACATTGGTGTTTCCCATTAAAAGGGAAACCGTGGCGGAATAAAGGAAAATGGTATCTACATTCGATGGTGCGACATGAAATACTGGTCCGAGCGCTGTTACGGTATAACCTTTGTGATCCAGCCAATGCATGTTTTCCTTGTGAAATTGGTCCACATTGCTTTTTCTTAGCCAAAACCCAAGAGAAACAATTTCAGGGTTTCGGTTATGCCTTTTATCGGCGAGCAGGCATACTGAAAGCTGATTCAGGAACTGTAATGTAAGCGGATCAAAGGGCCGGAGTTGAACGCGGGGTGTATGGAAAACGTCGTCACAGCTTTGATGAGATCCGGTGGTATGTGAAAAGATTGTTTTTCTCATGGGTTAATGCGTCAGAGTAAAAGTATCGCTGCAGCCCCGCAGCTCCGCTTTCTTCATGCGGCCCGACACCTTGAAATATTTTCCTTTCCTTCCACAGCTGCAGTTGTCTTCCCCGTGGATTGTGCCAAGGTCTTCTGTTAACAATGAAAAGCCCGGATAACTATAGGGAAGAATGCTGATGACCTGTATAATACCTTCCTCGCCGTGAGGAAGCACATGGAAATCAAATGGTGATCGGATCAGAACATCGGCGAAATTGGGAGCATGTAAAAAGCCGTGTTCGCATTCGAGGAAGACGGAGCCTACTTGTTCGACCATTCCATAGAAATTGTATGATTTCGAAATATTGAATTTTTCTTTGAGGCGAAGTTTGAACACGTCATTATCAACAGCTTTGTCAGTCAGTTTTTTCCAGCCTCCGCTGTGAATAAGAATGGAGCCTGATAAGTCGCATGCCGGAACAACTTCATAAAGGTATTGCCAGACCATGAAAGTGAAACCGAAGATGAGCAAAGGTTTTCCTTTATGAGCTTCGAGAAACACTTGCAGGCCTTCCAGATCAGGTTCCATACTTTCATTGAGAAGGTAGAAGTGCGACTTGCCGAATACGGACAAGCCAAGAACACCGGCAGCTCTGGCGGAATAAGAAGTTCTGTTTTTTATAATTCCGATGGTGTCGACTATCAACATTGGAAGCCTTTCCCTCCCCAGCACATATTGCATGATGTTGGACAAGGCTCTGGTTTGCATCTGGGCTGTGCCTTTGTCGAGATAAATTTTGCTGGGCACGCTCCCTGTGGTGCCACTTGAGGTAAGTACCTTGAATACTTCACTTTCAGGTATGCTTTTGAGCTCGTGATTTTTGAAAACGCTTACCGGCAGGTAGGGGATGTCTTTCAGAGCTTTGATGTGACCAGGGAAGAGACCGGCACATATTTTTTTGTATCCTTCGGAATGAATCAGGTGGTGTTCGTGGAGGCTTGTCAAATGTTCAAGCAGCAATTTTTTTTTCTCTTCGGCCTGAAGTGAATACTGAGGAGCATTTAAAAAAAGTTCAGCGTCCATAAGTTTCATTGATAAGGCGGTAATTGATCTTGTGTGATGCAGTTAACGGGATTGAGTCCAGGTGTAAGTACTTTACCACACTCGGATGAACCTGAAATTTACCGAATATATAGTCCTGAACTTCTTTTCCCAAAAGGGTTGACTGATCGGAAAAGACAAGCAAGTGTTTATCTTCATAGCCGGAGCAGCCGACCATGCATTCAAATTTTCCTCTCAATTCTTGTTCCAGGTCATCGAGATTGATGCGATTTCCAAATAGTTTGATAAAACGCTTGAGCCGTCCCGTAATGTAAAAATAATTTTCCTCATCGCGGCGAGCCTGGTCACCGGTGTGAAGCCTGGATTGTGGAAGAAATTCACGAAGATCTTCTCTTGATTCTGAATAGCCGGCGCCCACATTCGGGCCGGTATATACAAGCTCGCGGCTGTCTTCCTCAATTTCAAAGGCCCCTCCGGAAATGGGCTTTCCTATCGATCCGGGCTTTTCGGCCAGAAGTTCAGGTGGCAGAAATGACATTCGGGCGGTGGCTTCTGTTTGGCCATACATCACATAAAAGGGCGTTTTATTTCTAAGACTCCAGGAAGTCATGGCCTGCAATGCTTTTTCTCCCAGTTTTCCTCCTGCCTGAGTCAGGTATTTCATGTTCAGGCCTTCCATTTTTTCAAAGCCTGCGCGAAGTATCATTTCATACGTATAAGGGACTCCGTTGAGGCTGTTGCAGGCTCTGGCCCTGAATAAGTCCCAGAAGCTCCGCATAAGTACAGTTTCGTTGGTGCACACAATATTCCCGCCCTTTGCAATATTTGTCAGGAGAACAGATAATCCATACGAATAATGGATGGGTAAATTCAGTATGCAGGAATCTGTATGAGCGACGGGAAGAAAATCAAGAATGGATCGGGTATTGGCAATAAAATTTGCGTCCGACAGTTTAACCAGCTTCTGTGAGCCGGTTGTTCCGGATGTGGTTAAGAGAATTTTTAAACTGGGATGAAGGGGAGAACTCTTGTTTCCTGTCTCCCAAAAGCTCAATCCGGACTCTGACAAGAGCATTTTGCCGGGTTCCTGTTCACGGGCTTTGTCTAAAATATATTCGGGTTTGTAAATTTCTTCCAGGTTTGTTTTCAACGTGGAGGCTAAACCGGCATTCAGAAGACACAGGCAATGCGGGGTTTTAAGCGCCGACAGGAAGAATTGAACGGAGGTGCGTGAATTGTCGAGATAAAGGAATATCAGGTTTTTGGGAGATTCGGGTGCAACTGGAAGAGGAATAATCATTTCTTCCCAGGACTTGCCACTGGCACTTTCAGCATCTGTGAATCGCAGGGAAGGCTGATGAGATTTCTCCAGATAATGAAACAACGATTCTTTCATTGTAATAACCTTAAATAATCATGCCTCCGTCAACTCCGATGACCTGGCCGGTTACATATCCGGAAAGGTCGGAAGCAAGAAAAAGAGCAACTTTGGCAACATCTTCCGGCTTGCCAATACGTTTCATGCCGATAGATGCCAGGTTCTTCTCATAAAATTTCTCGTTCATTCCTTTCGTCATATCGGTTTCAATAAATCCCGGAGCAATAGCATTAACACGAATGTTTAATGAAGCTAGTTCTTTGCTCAGTGACTTTGTGAACCCAATCATTGCAGCTTTACTGGAACCGTATATTGTTTGTCCCAGATTTCCATTGGTGCCAATAATGGAACTTAAGTTGATAATTGAACCGCCCTTTTTCCGGATAAAGTGTTTCAGTACAAGCTGGGAACAATACATGCTTCCATATACATTGGTGGAATAGATATTTTCGATCTGTTCGGGCTTTACCATTAGCAGAGTGGCATCAATCATGATTCCTGCATTGTTAACAAGAATATCCGCAATCAGATTTTTTGAAGAAAGCTCCGAGAAGAGTTGCTTTAATTGATCCAGTTTACTCACATCAGCCTGAAAAACATCAATTGCGACATCATACCTCGACTGGAGGTCGGTCTTTAAGAGGTTCAACGGATCAAGGGTTCTGGAGACCAATATCAGATTGGCGCCTTCGGCCGCAAAAAGTGCTGCTGTTGCCTTACCGATACCCCGGCTGGCACCTGTTATAATAGCCGTTTTATTGCTTAATAATCCCATATAGAATTGGTATGAACCTAGAAAACGACTTTATACTTCGTAAGTATTTCCCGGGCCTTTGACACGGAGCTTAGGTCGATCACATCATCTGTTTCCATGGAAATTCCGAATGTTTCTTCGAGGACGCTGATCAGCACCATGTGGGAAATGGAATCCCATTCAGGAATACTTTGAAACCGGAGCTCGTCGTTTACTTTTTCCGGATCAATATTCAGCGCTTCAGCAAAAGCCTTGTAAAGTAGTGTTGAATTAGACATAAACTGGTGTTAATGAATTGGACAAAAGTACGGAATTATACAATGAATCAGGGATTGCGCCGAAAGGGTTTTTGAGCCAGCATTTGATCATAAAAAGCCAATAAACGGCCTGTGTTTTGCCCAAGAGAAAGCGTTTGTCTTGCCTTTAGAAGGTTTTTTACGGCAGCGCTGCGCTTGTCGGGAGTAATTTTATCCCGAAGCGACTTGATGTGGGTGCCGTCAATCAGAACACCGCAGCCATAACGATCCAAGATCCAGCTCTGATAAATGATGTCCTTAGAGACAATAACCGGGAGTCCGGCTTCCATAAAGTTGAATAGCTTCAGGGTTGTAGCATATTTGTATTTAGCCTCCGACTGTTCATTCTGTCCGGCAAAGAACGGAAGGATGCCCCAATCATACTTACTCATTTCCAGCGCAAGTTCATGCTGAGCCACCGGGGCATGGAAATGGAAATAAGGATTCTCTTTGGCCGTGACTTCATATTCTTCGTAATCAGCCCTTACATTCGAGGGGCTCGGGTAAATATGAAAATGAATGCCTTGTGCGCTTAATGTATGTATCAATGGCTGAAACATGATGCTGCCATACTGCTTGGGATTACGGTGTGAGCCCGCGACACCACCTGCATATACAATGTGAATTTCTCCGTTTTTAGAACCAGGTCCTGGTTCGCAGAAGTGATCATTGTCGCAATACAATGGAAAAAAAAGATTTGGAGGCTTCTGCTGAGTCTGGTACATTCTATACGCTACATTGGGTTCCAGGCTGTGTGCAACCAGACCGTCAGCCTGTTCAAGACAGGCTTTTTCATGGGGCAGCTCTTT
>DASYGQ010000328.1:0-3977 GCA_035999585.1 Bacteroidia bacterium
CAATCACATCCACTCCTGCTTCAACCGCTTTCAGGTAAGTGGCACACTGCATGCCTGAAGTATCGTGTGTATGCAGGTGAATGGGCATGCGGACCTGATTTTTCAGTTCTCCGATAAGCTGCTCTGCTGCATAAGGCTTGAGCAGCCCGGCCATATCTTTTATCCCCAGGATATGTGCGCCGGTATCTTCGATCCGTTTAGCCAGATCGAGGTAATAGTTTAAATTATACTTCGGCCGGGCCTTGTTCAGGATATCACCTGTATAGCAAATGCAGGGTTCAGCAAGCCCGTTTGTTAAGCGCAGAACTGCATCGATGCTTACCCGCATGTTTTCGAGACTGTTGAGGGAATCGAATATCCGGAAGAGGTCTATGCCCTTCTCCGATGATTTGACAATGAATTTTTCAACCAGATTGTCAGGATAAGCCGTGTACCCGATGGCGTTTGATCCGCGGATAAGCATCTGAAGAAGGATATTCGGGACGGCATCCCTTAAAAGTTCGAGTCTTTTCCAGGGGTCTTCATGAAGGAATCTCAGCGCCACATCAAAGGTGGCGCCGCCCCATACTTCCATGGAAAACAGTTCCGGTTGAAGGTGCGAAAAAGCCCTGGCAAACGAAACCATATCCTTTGTTCTGACCCTGGTGGCAAGGAGTGACTGGTGGGCATCTCTCAGGGTGCAGTCGGTATAGTGGATTGCCGGATCGGCCTTCAGCTGGCTAACGAATTTTTCAGGACCCAGCTGTTGGAGCATTTGTTTGGTTCCGTCACGCGCTACCGACTGGGAGGGATAAGCTGGCAGTGAGGCCGGGAGAAAAACTCTTTTTTTATCAGGAGTTTTCACATCCGGGTTTCCGTTGACGATTACGTTTGCCATGTATTTCAGGGTGCGGGTGCCGCTGTCGTGCTTGCGGCTTAATATGAAAAGCTCGGGATGATCGCCGATGAAGTTAACCCTTGCCTCCCCTTTCTGGAAGGTAGGATGGGCAAGAACGTTTTCAAGAAACTGAATATTTGTTTTCACACCTCTGATCCTGAATTCGGCCAGCACCCGGAGAAGACGCTGACTGGTACCTTTCATGGTTCTTCCCTTGGCTGTGACTTTTACAAGCATTGAATCAAAAAACGGGGAAATCCTGACACCGGGATAGCAGCTGCCTTCGTCAATGCGTATGCCATAACCTCCCGCATTCCTGTAGGCGATAATCGTACCATAATCAGGTTTGAATTCGTTTTCAGGGTCTTCGGTGGTGATCCGGCATTGAATGGCAACACCCTGACAGGTGACGCTTTCCTGGTCGGGGATATGGATAAAGGGGCTTTGCAGAGAATGCCCGGCCGCAATAAGTATCTGGCTGCGCACCAGGTCAATGCCGGTTATTTCTTCGGTGACAGTATGCTCTACCTGGATTCGGGGGTTGACCTCGATAAAAAACACATGCTCGTCTTTATCAACCAGGAACTCCACTGTTCCGGCATTGTTGTAACCCACATGTTTAGCCAGTCGGAGCGCATGGGCATATAATTTATCTTTCGTTTCCTGTTTCAGATTGGGTGCCGGGGCTACCTCGATCACTTTCTGGAAACGTCGCTGAACACTACAGTCGCGTTCGAACAGATGGACAATGTTTCCTTGTTTATCGCCCAGGATCTGAACTTCAATGTGTTTGGGCTGATCAATGAATTTTTCAATGAAAAGGGTATCGTCGCCAAAGGCGGTCATGGCTTCGCGCTTTGCCTCATTGAATGATTTCTCCATTTCTGCGGCATTACGGATCACACGCATTCCTCTTCCTCCACCCCCGGCCGAGGCTTTGATGATCACGGGAAGGCCGATGCGGTTTGCCTCTTTCTGTGCCACCGAAAAATCAGTAAGGGCTATCTGGCTGTCTTCAATAACAGGCACATTCATTTCCAGGGCCATTTTTTTGGCCATTATTTTATCACCTAGACGGGCCATCACCTCGGGATCCGGGCCTACAAAGCAAATGCCTTCTTCCCTGCACCGGGTAGCAAAATGAACATTTTCGGATAGGAAACCATATCCGGGGTGGATGCAGTCAACACCTTCCCTTTTGGCCACCTCAATGATTTTTTCGATGTTCAGGTAAGGCTTCAGCGGGTCGTTGTTATCGCCGATCTGATAGGCCTCATCAGCCTTATACCGGTGAAGTGAGTAGCGGTCTTCATAGGTATAAACAGCAACTGTGCGGATTTTCAGTTCCGATGCAGCCCGGAGCACACGTATCGCGATCTCTCCTCTGTTGGCTACGAGTAATTTCTGAAACAGCTGAATGGGCATAAGAAGATGGTTTTAAAACAAAAAAAGCCTTTCGGGTTTCGAAAGGCTTGGCGTATGATGGCTTTAATTGTAATCGTTTCTCATGGGCGAGCCTTTCTCTTAGCTTTTCCAGAAATAATATCTCTTTATAAGATGGAGTTGCTTAGCCATGATGCAATATTAGTTAAAATATTATTCGCGGGTTTCTTTTATGAAAAAAATATAGAAAGAAGCCTGGGTGGGTGCGAAAGGAACATTTTATAAATTATCACCCTTTCCTCACATTCTGCCCATCGGCTTGCTGCCTGCCGCCACGTCACAGGGCTTCCTCGATTATCTTCAAACTCGTTTACAGCCACAGGGAAACGAAGAAAGAAATAGCCCACACCGGTTAAGAATAGTGCCGTAAAAATGCGAATTCGGGAATTTTATTTTTTAAGATTGAGGGATAGCAGGGCGAGCAACTCATTCTTTTTGTTGCGCGACACTTCCGCCACTGAGCCATCTGTCATTGTCACAGATCCCCCTTCTCCTTTGGTATAGACTTCAACAAAAGCCAGGTTGATCAGGTGAGTGTTGTGAACACGGAAGAAACCGTAGTTCAGCAGAAAATCTTCAAATTCCCTCAGTGTTTTGGAGGCAATTATTTTTTTGCCGTTGTTCAGGAAAATATTCGTGTAATTGGAATCGGCAGACAAGCGTACGATTTGATCGACATCCACAAATATGATTCCATCCAGAGTGCTTACCGGTAATTTCTTCAGGCTTTTAGTCTGGCTGAGTGTTTCGATCAGGGCATCCAGGCGTGTAAAGGCTTTGAAGCCGGCGGCGCGTTTTTCCTCACATTTCTTAATGGCCAGCTTCAGTTCATCCGTATCCACCGGTTTCATGAGGTAATCTATGGCATTGTGCTTGAAAGCCTTGATGGCATACTGATCATAAGCGGTAGTGAAGATAACATCAAAAGTAATGGTTTTGAACCGCTGGAGCAGTTCAAAGCCATTGGCAAAAGGCATTTCAATATCCAGAAAGATCAGGTCCGGCTTCAGGTTCAGGATTTTCTTTTCAGCCTCGTCGGCCGAGGCCGCCTCGCCAATCAGGTTGACTGAGGGGCAAAATTTGTTGATCAGAATCTGCAAGGCCTCTCTTCCGGATGCCTCATCGTCGATAATCAATGCATTGAGTTTCATAAAGAGATTGTTTAGCTTATTTGGGACAAATAAGGAAGGTTGATTTCCACCCTTGTGCCAAGGGCTTCTCCCTCCTGCCCGACCTTGTCAATAAATGTAATATTCAAACTGCTGTTGTTATGCAAAGAATTCAGAATATCCACCCTTTCCTTGTTAATAGACAGACCGATTGATTTATGTGTCCTGTTTTTCTTGAACAATATCGAATTCTTTCTTCCCACACCATTGTCGTCGATGATAATTTTCAAAAGATTATCGTGTTTTTCAAACATGATATTCAATTCTCCGGATCTGTTTTTCAGATGCATCAGTCCGTGCCAGATTGCATTCTCCACATACGGCTGAATCAACATCGGTGAAATTAATACATTATCAACATCTATTGTATTTTCTGCTGAAATTTTGAAATCAAATTTAGAGGAAAATCTCAGTCTTTCGAGCTCAATATAAAGTTCAAGGCTCTGAATCTCTTCTGACAATGGAATGTATTCATGTTTTGAATTCTC
>DASYGQ010000340.1:0-11199 GCA_035999585.1 Bacteroidia bacterium
AATCACATCAAACAAGCCTGTGGCAATCAATCCCTTCTTAATGAAAGGACGCTCGTCGTCATTGTCTTCCGCGATCAGAATTTTTACCTTGTTCATTCTTCTGTTTTATAAGCCGGTAAACGGGGCTGCTTTTGATACTCAAGCATTTTCAAAATGCAGGACTAAGTTAGGCATTTCGGCCCTAATGTCAAAGATATTTCTTATAGGAGTAGTGTGAGAAGGAGTCCGGAGGGTGCATTTCAATCTGCAATACACCTCGCAATCACTCTGATTCAACTATTGCTTAATTCCTTTTCAAAACGCCATAAAAAAACTCCCTGAGATTCTCAGGGAGTTTTTCTTTTGATTGAAATCGATCTAGTGCTGTATCAGAATACGGTGAGTACTCAGCTTGCCTTCGTTGACGATGTTGAGAAGGTAGAGGCCAGGTGCCCATCCGGAGATGTTCACATTCATTGCGTCCTGATTCTGCAGGTTCTCTTCGTATATCAACTGTCCTCTGGCATCAAATACTTTCAGCAGGAGGGAGCCGGTGATGTTCCTGATGCTGAAGTTGTCGCTTGCCGGGTTCGGGTATACAGTAAGTGCACTGATGGCATTGTTTTGAACGCCAGTACAAATATTCACTATAGCAGTAACAGGTGTGGCGGCACTTGTGCAGCCATCAGCCTGAAGAACCCAGTTATAGAACCAGTAATAATAAGCGGGCGCTGTGGCGGTCACATCTGTTCCTGTAATGGATGCAAGACCTGCCACTGAAATAGGGTAGGTTGCGCCGGCATTGTTACGGTACAGATTGATGTTGGCTCCGGTAGCCGCCAGGCGGTATTTCTGCCCGGGATTGATGTGGAAGTTCAGGGTGACGGTATTCAGTCCTGCTACGGTCAGGTTCAGTGCCTGGCTGAGCAATACGTTTCCGGCAGAATCCTCAAGCGACACGGTAGGTGTCGAACCGGTAGCTGCGCTGGCATATACATCCACTGTTTTCAACGTAAATGCACTGCCCGCATTAAAGATCAGATAATGCGTTGCATTCAGATAACCGCCTGCACCCAGTGTCGCATTGCTGGCTGGGGCTCCTGTCACAGAAGCAGGTTGAGAGTTGCTTGTGACATAATAGGTGGTCGTATTGGTCAAAGCCGGAGTGGTATAGCTTGTTCCGGTGGTTAGCTTGTTGCCTGATCCGTCGAGCCAGGTGAGCGTTCCGCTTCCACTGGCATTGAGCGTAAAGGCTGTTCCGCTGCATCCCGAAGCTCCGGTACCTGTTGGTGCGGCAGGGGGATTGATGGTGATATAGCTTGTTTTTGTCACCGAGTCTTTGGTGCTTCCACCGCAACCCATTGCTACCAGTTTCACAGTAAAGGTGCCGGCCTGTGTATAAGCATGAACAGGGTTGACGGCAGTACTTGTGCCTCCATCGCCGAACGTCCATTTATAAGAGCTGCCATTGCTGGTGGTATTGATAAAGTGTACGGAATCAGGGAGAGAGCAGGCTGTCACTGAGCTGGCCGAGAAAGCCGAGGCTACGCCTGCAGAAGAGTATTGTGCCCCGACGCCAACGGCATACCAGGCATTGGTACAGGTAATGGTTTGCTGAGCACAGCTTCCGAACAGGTCGGTTGCAGCCTGAATGGAATAGGTTCGTGCATCGGAATAAGCGGTAGTGGGAGTGAAGTAAACGGTGAGTGCGCGGAAAGCGATTTTGGCGGCATCAGCCATTCCAATGCCGGTCACATTATATACACTTCCTTTGTCATTCGTTCCGCTTTTCCCCTGGCACATCAGATAATACCAGAAAATGCAGGGGCCGTTGTTGTTATGCACTTCACCGTTCGGATCCCAGTTGGTTCCCTTATAGGTATCAGGCTGGCTGAAAGCTTTGGGGTTCGACATGTCACGGATTCCTTTGTGATCCTGAACACCGGATGAGTTGCAGGTGATATCCGCTCCCATAATCCAGTCATGCTGGGTAGGGCGTGCGAAATTTTCAATGGTTGTTCCGAAGATATCTGAAAAACCTTCATTGAGGGCGCCTGCTTCACCGCTGCCAAGAGCTGCAGTGTTGGAGGTGAGTCCGTGTGTGATTTCATGCCCGCATACATCCAACGCAGTCATTACCAGAAAGCCCTGGCTTACACTACCGTCGCCGTATGTCATTTCGGAACCGTTCCAATAAGCGTTTACAAAGTTAGAGCTGTAATGAACATAGCTCAGCAGGGTAAAGCCATTGTTGTCGATACTGTTGCGGTTGAACGTTTGTTTGTAATAATCATACGTTTTTTCAGCACCCCAATGGGCATCGGCTGCTGCCTGATCGTTTCCTGAAAGGTTCCAGGTGCTGGAAGTATTGGTAAAGTCGGTGTTTACATAAGAGGTTCCACCGGCGAGGTTATAGGTCTGGATTCCATTACCACGGCCTGTTTCACGCAGGCGATACTGGCCTGTTCCATAGTTGTCGGATGTCATGGGTACAGATCCGCTGAATTTGGTGACACCGGTCCCTAACACGTCGGCAGTGCAGATGATGTTTTGTTCATCCAGTACTTCACCGTTACCGGCATCTACAAAGACATATGCACGGTACAATGGTATTTCGGCATAAATGTTGAATTTATAGGCAAGGCGGTAGGATGAAGGAGAATGATCGCTGTTCTTTTTATGAACGACAACAACTTCTCCTTTGGGGTAATAGGTATAGGAAGGATCATTGTGTGCTTCGCGGGCTGCCTGTGTGGATGCTTCGCTCTGCCACATGTATTTTTTGGCATTGACTTTCCGAAGGGCCGATTGAAGAGCCTGCTGCTCCGAGATAGAAGGTGCCGTAAGCGCAGCGCTTTGCTGAATGAAGTCACCGTTTACCGAGAGAATACGCCCCGATTTGCTGTGTGTGATTAACATAGTTCCTTCAACAGGGTAATTATGGTAATATTGGCGGTAACGGGTGTGGGTAAAACCGAACTCATCCTTTTCCGTATTATAAGGAATAAGTGCGATGGCCGGATCGAGATTGAGAGATGCCTGGCTCCATGTGGTGAATTTCGACTCTTCGGGTTCCTGGCCTGGTTTGAACCGAATAAAGTTGGGTAATTGTGTTTCCTTGCTGAAACCGGAAATTTCAGCATCCTGAATTTTTGTTTTCAGATTTTGTGCCCCTGCCGCGGCGAACTCGCAACACAGGATGCCTAACAGGGACACTTTGAAAAACGGGTTTGTTTTTTTCATAGTTGTTAGATTTGTTAAGAATGATGAAGGACGTGTATGCTAAATCTCTTAATCATCCTGCTGATGGGGAATTTAAATGCAGCAGAATGCACTTGTGGCATATCTAAGTAAGCAAATCATATTCTGAAAAAGAAGGCCGGTGATTTGCTGAAAATCAGACTATTACTGGTATGCCAGAGATCTTTGTTTCGTCGTTGGAGAAGCTGTGTTCGTCGTTTCTTATCCTGTTCCCGGTAAAGTATCCTAAGGATGGGTTTTTAAGACCTTATGTATTTTAACGGAATGAAAGAATGCCGCACAAATTAATACTTGATTTTCCCGCTGAGTATATCGGTCATCATTTTAAAGTCAGCTATGAAACTGTAAAGGGGATATCTGAAAGTGGCAGGTTTGTTCTTTTCAAAAACAAAATGTCCGACAAAACCAAAACCATAACCAAGAAGCAGTGAAACCAGAAGGTACCACAGGCTCATTCCGCCTGCAATCACACACACCAGCCAGATAAGTCCCAATAACAGGCCAATGAAGTGAAGCCTCCGGCTGGTGATATTGCTGTGCTGTGAAATATAAAACGGATAGAACTCGCGAAAGGATTTGAATCCTGGGTTTGAGTCTGGCATGGGATCGGAAAGTTGAGTTCAGATAAAGATAAGAAAAATTGTCTTAATTTACATACTGACTGCCTGAAGCAGCAGAGATAAGCCAAATTACATTTCTGTTATTGGGAATTCCGTGTTAATTTTGCAGCCTGAACAAAATTTCATGACTGATCGTTTCAATAGCCTGCGTGTCCACCGCAATTTCCTGTATGTCGTGCTGTTTGTGTTGCTTTTTGCGGCCTGCGGTATGATGCTGATACGCACAATCCATGCATTGGGCCCGGTGGCTTATGTTTTTATGCTGGCACTGGCCACCCTTGCTTTTTTCTTTGTGAGCATACTGAACCTTTTTACACCATACCTGCGCATTGATGACGACCGGATCGTAATCAGTCATGACCTGCTGCGCAAGGATGTTCTCTTTTTTTACGACCTGACAAGAATTGATTTTGAAGAGGAAAATGCAATTTGCATTTACCACATCAATGGCCTTACCCGTGTGGTATACTCAAAATTCAATGCTTTTGACAAGGAGAAGGTGCTTGCCTTTTTCCGTGAGCTGGCTATGGAAGCCCCCTCTCTGCGCGAAGCTTAAAACAATTCCTTCCGGAAACAGCCCCTGTTTTTTCTTTTAAATCGATCAGCTGAAGTAGAAATGGATTAAATTTGCCGACAATCACCAGAAACAGATATTATGACAAAAATAAAATTCGGTACAGATGGCTGGAGAGCCATCATTGCAAAAGACTTTACGGTTGAAAATGTGGCCCGTGTTTCGGAAGCTACAGCTATCTGGCTCAAAAAGAATTTCAAAGAGCCATCCGTGGTGGTGGGCCACGACTGCCGGTTTGCAGGTGAGTTGTTTGCAGAAACGGTTGCAAAAGTACTGGGACATCATGGTATCCATGTTTTCCTGGCAAAGAATTTTGTTTCCACTCCCATGATTTCATTGGGCACACTGCGTAAGAAAGCAAGTCTCGGAATTATTATTACTGCAAGTCATAACCCTCCTTCCTATAACGGATTTAAGCTGAAAGGACATTTTGGAGGTCCTTTGCTTCCTGATAAGATTCAGGAGATTGAAGATATCATCCCGGAACGTTGCCCGATTGATACTGAAAAGATGGCTATTTCAGATCTCATGAAAAGCAAGCTGCTGGAATATGTAGATCTGGAAACGATGTACTGCGATCATGTGAAAGCTAATTTTGATCTGGATGCCATCAACAAATCCGGTTTGAACCTGGCTTACGATGCCATGTACGGGGCCGGTCAGAATGTGATCAAGCGTTTGTTTCCGGAAGTGGAAACCCTGCATTGTGAATACAACCCTTCATTCATGGGCCAGGCACCGGAGCCCATTCACAAAAATCTGCTTGAATTCTCTAAATATATCAAAGATGCCAAAGGCGATATCGCATGCGGACTGGCTACAGATGGTGATGCTGACCGTATCGGGCTGTATGACAGCGATGGCAATTTTGTGGATTCACACCACATCATTCTGTTGCTGATCAAATACATGGTGGAACAGAAAAAACAAAAGGGCAAAGTGGTAACGGCTTTCTCGGTGACCCCGCGTGTAAAACGGATGTGCGAGCATTTTAAGCTGGAACAACAAACGGTTAAAATCGGCTTCAAATACATTGCCGGAATCATGACAACAGAAGATGTACTGCTGGGCGGTGAAGAGAGCGGAGGGATTGCTGTAAAAGGCCATATTCCTGAACGCGATGGTATCTGGATGGGGTTGATCATCTGGGAATACATGGCCAAGAGCGGCAAAACCCTTAAACAACTTATCAAAGAGGTGTATGAAATAACAGGCTCCTTTGCTTTTGAGCGTTATGACCTGCATTTGAAGGAAGAACTGAAAAACAGCATTGTGGCCGACTGTAAAGCCGGTAAGATGAAATCGTTTGGTAAGTACAAAGTGGAAAGGATGGAGGATACGGACGGGTGGAAGTATTTTTTCAATAACGACGAATGGCTTATGATAAGGGCTTCCGGAACCGAACCCGTGCTCCGTACGTACGCCGAATCATCCTCAAAGACAAATGCTTTTGCTATCCTGGATGAGGCCAAGAAAGTTTTGCTTAGCTGAATTTCACTTATACGAATTGAAAAAGGCCCGAAAGGGCCTTTTTCATGATTCGGAAAATACACGGTTGGGACTGACCTTGGCGGATTTCAGTTCAAGCCAGAAAGCATGCATATCGCCTTCGGTGCCAAATACCGGATCTTTGGATGGAATCGGAACATTCCGGATACGTATGTCCGTCTGAGGCCTTTCGTCTTCATGTCCGTAATTCATATCATAATCCCTTCCGTCCGGATAAGCTCCAATGCATGTGAGGCTGTGCTCCGGACTTAGGTTACGATGTGCCACGCCTGCAGGAATCAGCAATACATCCCCTTTTTCAACCCGAACCTGAAGGCCGTTCTCACCCCCGAGCAGCAGTGTCGCTTTTCCACTGATGACACCCAGTACTTCATGAGTAATGCTGTGGTAATGGCTGAATTCGAAGATCCCGCTTTTCCAGCTGTTGAACCAGCCGTTTTCGCGGAACAGTTCCCGGACCAGCCTGGCTCCCATGAAAATCGGAATATGGAGCACATTTTTATAATGCAGAACAGGGTTGGTGCTGTTTGGGAATTTACCTGTGTCATGCAGGTAATACGTTTTTGTCTGGAAGGTCTTACGGATTATTTTCATGATCATTATTTTTTGACAACGCTTATTTGCCCGTTCCTTTCCACATAAATCATTTTTGCGTGTTGCATCGAATCGAGGTTACTGTTAATGCGAATGCCTTCAAGCACATCTTTTTCACTGACCAGGCATTTTCCCATTTGCTTGCGGTCGGGTTCCGGGTTTTGATCCTTGTAGATTACTTTCGCCTCTCCCTTAATCAGCTTTCCGAATAAGTTACTGTACAGAGCGATCCACGCAAAGAGCCTGTGCATACCGGCCAGTACCACTGCCGCAGCCAGAGTTGATAGAAATGGGGAAGCGCCGACAACAGCACGGCTCAGGATCGCGCCAAGCAATATTGTAATGACATTGTCAAATGGAGTGCGCATCCCAAATGATCGCCTTCCGGAAAGGCGGATCACAATTAAGGCGATTACGAAAACAAATGCAGCGCGAAGGCTCATTTGAATGAGACTGAGTTCTTTGCCCTGTCCGAATAATGAAATCAATGCATGCATACGTTTCGTTTTTAAATCAGAATTTGCCTGACCTATTTTCAAATGTAAAAAGGAGCTTGCCGGAGAACACGTGATTTTAGTCAGATTCTACTTCATCGTGGCTGAACCCGGGAATTTCAGGTATAAAAAAACAGGCCGCCCCCGGACGACCTGTTTCTGATTTGCAATGCAGATTAACAATCGAGATTTGAACGCAGACTCCAATGCCAGCCGCTGCCTTCGGTATTGGTGATGGTGTAATAATGTCTTTTGTTCTGTCTGCAGCCCCAGAAACTGGTTCCGCTGAACATATAATAACCATAGACATAACCCGAGAGAAGATCCACATCAAACAACGTAGAACCGTCTACCTGTCCGCGTAAGTGGATTTGATGCCCCATATAAGGATAAACATAAACAACCGTGCGGGTCGCATTCGACCAGGCCCAGTCGGTCGATAATCCTCTGGCAGGCGTACGGTTCAGCAAACATGCGTTGTATCCGTTCCAGAAGCTGGGAGGATTGCAGTAATGGCTGCTAAACCAGTAGTCGTTCAGATCGGTTGTGGCGGGATTGCTGCCTTTGATTGGGACTTCCTCGCCGGTGGCAGCCTGAAACCCTCCTTCTATGGTTCCTCCGGGAGAGTTGTCGCTCCGGACTTCAAAATGATCTTTGCTGGCAGCCAGTTCAGCCGGAACCTGTATTCCCGGAGCAAGACGCTGGTGGATTTGCGCGAAGGTAAGACCAGCCATATCATCACCCAGCGGAGAGGGACTGCCTGGAAGGCTTTTGGTCAGGATACCAATGTTGGTGCCATTTGCCACAAAAGTGACGGAGCCGGATCCTACATTGATTTCGGAAAGCACCCGCATACCTGAATTATTAGGATTTGCCGGATTGGAAGGGGCGGTTGTTTCTTTCTTGCAACTGATGGCAAGGATACTCAGAAGTGAGCAGGCTACAATTAGTTTTTTCATGTTTTTGGGTTTTAGGTAAATGTTTCACCAAAAGTATTTCATAAAAGAAGCTAAGTGTATCCGCTTTAATACGTATTTCGCTTGTGTTTATACGTAATTCCATGTTTGTCAGGAAAGATGTGCTGCCGGAAATTAAAAAAAGAATAGGGGAGAAGATGTTCAGGGAACAATCACTTTCAGTCTGGAAGGGAGTATTTTTATCTCCAGGCGTGTGCCCATTGTATCAGGCTCTCCATCGTAGTGCACAGGACCCGGTTCAGCCCTTTCCAGAATGATGTGTTTGCCCCTGAGCAATTGCACATCATGGGAATGATGGAGGCTTTTATTGAACATGCGGTAGGCAATAAGTAATCCTTTCAAAAGCGGGAAAGGATATATGATGGAGATGTCTATCAGACCGTCTTCGATATTAGCCAGTGGAGCTATGTATGCATTTCCGCCGTATTGTGCGGCATTGGCAAACGTGATGAGAAATGCTTCGTGCTCGGAAACCACACCATCTATATGCAGCTTATAGCGGAGGGGTTTGTAAGCGGCAATCTGACGAATGATCATTTGCGCATAGGTTCTCATACCGCGGTTCCTGCTTTCGGCAAAAAGTTTACCGATATGTGCATCAAATCCGGCTCCTGCAGTACAAAAGAAGAGTTTTTGATTGATTTCGCAGGCATCTATCTTTCGCTCTCTTCCCGTTTTCAAAAGCTGAAGCGCTTTGCCCGTATCCATCGGAATGTTGAGATGCCGCGCAAGTCCGTTTCCCGATCCGAATGGAATGATGGCAAGACTAATATCCGTGCCACAAAGTGCTGCCGCAACAGTATTGACCGTTCCGTCCCCTCCGGCAGCCGCTACAATCTGGTATTGTCCGGAGAGTGCCCGTTTGAATAGCTCTTCCTTCTGTTCGAGCTTCTCCCACATCAGTATGTCATAATCGAGGCCTTCAGGCACAAGGCTTTGAATCAGCCTGGCCCTGTCCTGAGAGCGGTGCTGGCCCGATTTTGGATTGACTATGAAGGCGATCTTTTTCATCAAATAAGATAAAGCGAAGTTACAAAAAATGAAGGATGAGGAAAGTATTAAACAGGAAGACGGGGTGTATTGAATAGCGTGTGGGAGGAAAAAAATCCCGTATATTTGATGCTCGTTCAGATCCCGATAAAAAAACAAATATGAAATTATTAGAAGGAAAAATTGCATTGATTACCGGCGCATCCCGGGGAATCGGAAAAGGAGTGGCCGAGGCATTTGCGAAGCAAGGCGCCCGGGTGGCATTCACTTACCTCTCGTCTGTTGAAAAAGGTGAAGCGCTGGAAAAGGAATTATCAGCCTATGGTGTTCAGGCAAAAGGATACCGTTCCGACGCGGCCGACTTCAAAGCTGCCGAAGAGCTGGTTGCTGCAGTCTGTGCCGATTTTGGTACAATCGATGTGCTTGTGAACAATGCCGGCATCACACGCGATACTCTTCTTATGCGCATGAGCGAACAGCAGTGGGATGAAGTGATGAATGCGAACCTGAAATCGGTATTCAATTTATGCAAAGCAGTTCAGCGCCCGATGTTGAAACAAAGAAAAGGATCTATTATAAATATGAGTTCTGTAGTGGGCGTGCGGGGCAACGCCGGACAATCAAACTATGCTGCCTCCAAAGCCGGAATCATCGGATTTACCAAATCAATTGCTCTGGAGCTGGGATCCCGAAACATCCGTTCGAATGCGATTGCTCCTGGTTTCATTGAAACCGAAATGACAGCCGCACTGGATGAGAAAGTCGTTCAGGGATGGAGAGACTCTATTCCGCTGAAAAGAGGAGGGACGGCCGAGGATGTGGCAAACCTGAGCGTTTTCCTGGCTTCCGATATGTCGGCCTACATCACCGGTCAGGTTATCAGTGTATGCGGTGGCATGCTGACATAAGCGCCGCCCGGCACCCGTTCCCGCCGATTCAATCCTATTGCTCCGAATGAATTTAAAAATCGTCACCGAACTTCCTTTCTGGTTTATCGTTTTCTGCCTGGCAGCCGGACTGGCTTATGCATTCTTTCTGTACTACCGCGAAAAAAGATTTTCGGACACTCCGGGCTGGCTGAAGTGGACAATGACAGCGTTGCGATTCGTATCGGTATCAGCCATCGCATTTCTGCTTCTCAACCCATTGCTCAAAACGATTTTCAGGGAAGTTGAAAAGCCGGTTATCGTTATTGCTCAGGATAATTCAAGATCCATTGTTATCGGAAAAGATTCATCCTATATGCGGGGTGAGTATAAAAAGCAACTGGCAAAGCTGGCAGATGAACTTTCGGATAAGTTTGAACTTCGATTTTATACATTCGGAGAAAAACTGAAAGAGATCCCGGTTCCGGATGCCTCTCATGATGAAATTGATTTTGGCGATAAGGAAACGGACATGTCCTCCTTTTTTGAAGAGATGGAGACCCGTTACAGCAACCGTAACCTGGGTGCTGTCATTTTTGCTTCCGATGGACTTTTTAACAAAGGTCTTAATCCGGTATTTTCTTCGTCTCGCCTGAAAGCACCCCTTTTTACAGTTGCATTGGGGGATACCAATGTCAGAAAAGATCTGATTCTAAGTAAAGTCATTCATAACCGACTGGCTTATCTGGGTGATAAATTCCAGATGGAGGTGGTGGTAAATGCCCGTCAGTGCAAAGGCATGACATCCATGCTCACTGTCAGAAAAGGAGAGAATACGCTCTTCAGTCAGCGTATCGACATCTCTACAGAGAACTACAACCGTACCATTCCGCTGGAATTAGAAGCACGGGAATCCGGTCTGCAGCGTTACCACATCAGGCTTTCTCCGGTAAAAGGAGAACTGAGCCTTGTTAATAATGCCCAGGATGTGTTTGTTGAAGTATTGGATGGCCGCCAGAAAATATTGATACTGGCTGATGCTCCGCACCCGGATGTTGCAGCTCTGAAGCTTGCCATCGAGAATAACAGGAACTATGAAGTGGATGCGTTTCCGGTAAAAGACTTTGACGGGAAACTGAACAGCTACAATCTCATTATTCTTCACCAGCTGCCATCCAGGAACACATCCCCGAAACTGATGAATGACGTGCTGCATGCCGAAACTCCGCTGCTTTTTGTGGTGGGCAATGAAACAAATCTCCCGGCTTTTAATAGTTTGCAGACAGGATTGCTCATCAATGGTCTGGGTCAGCGCTTCAATGAACCTCAGCCGGT
>DASYGQ010000351.1:0-10486 GCA_035999585.1 Bacteroidia bacterium
GCCCCCTACCAATTTTTAAAATTATGAAAGGGGGAAAGCCCGGCCCCGCCCCTTCGCGGGGACATGCCCAAATAATTAATACCCATAGCTTCATTGATGTTCATCTGAGCTTAAAACCAAGCATCAAAAAAATATTCAATAATCAATGTTCAATATTCAATTCTCAAGTATTAATCACTTGAACATTGAATATTGAACATTGATTATTGATTATTCCTTTTTTATTTATTGAGGAGCGAAAGCGACACAAAAAGGCACAAAAAATGGGTAAGCTACTTATATCGCACCGCTCAACCATGTACCCTTGCTTCATTCCTGACCTGGGGGAGTTAACAGGAGCTGGTCGTATAAGACTTACCCGGCACAAAAGTATAAAATAACCTTTAGATCGCGCAATTATTCCCTTTAAAATTCAGCATCCCCTGATTTCAGGGGCATTTAAGGGAAAGGATGGCCGGGTTTGAAGAAAAATGCCTGAAAGAAGCGCCCGGAATGGCTCCTTTATTTTATTGGCTATATTTGCTATCGCTTTATAAGCCTACCATGAAAAATTACACTCTTACAGGAGGACTGATAACCGGTTTTACCGGTATCATCTTCACCGCTGTTACTTATTTTCTCGGCATCCATGCCATGGTCAGCCTGTGGACTGCGGCCTGCGCCTTTCTGATCTTTATCGGGCTGTATGTATTCCTGGGGCTGCGTTACCGCAAGCTCAACGGAGGCTATCTCACGTTTAAGGATGCTTTTGCGCTGATCTTTTTCATGGGTATGATCTCTTCGGTGCTCAGCGGCACTTTTCAGATCATATTGTATCATGTCATCAATCCGGATCTGCCGGGTATGATGCACGATGCGATTATTCAGAAGACGGTGGACATGATGCAGCGTTTCAATTCGCCTCAGGAGAAAATTGATGAAACGATTACGAAGATGCAGGAGACCACCGGTGAATATTCGGTGGGTAACCAGATCCGCAGCATTGCGCTTTCATCCATCGGGGTGGCGATCCTGGCGCTGATCATTGGTGTTTGTATTAAGAAGACTCCGCCTCCTTTCGAACAAGTTTCCGATACTGATACTCAATGAATATATCGCTTGTCATTCCCCTGCTGAACGAGGAGGAGTCGCTTCCGGAGTTGTGCGACTGGATCACGAAGGTGATGCAGGCCAATCAGTTCAGCTATGAGATCATTCTGGTGGACGATGGCAGCAAGGATAAGTCCTGGGCGGTCATTGAGAAGCTCAGCGCTGCCAATCCTGCCATCAAAGGCATTAAGTTTCGTCGCAATTACGGGAAGTCGGCCGGCCTCAATGTGGGCTTTGCTGCTGCTTCCGGTGATGTGGTGATCACGATGGATGCCGATCTGCAGGACAGTCCGGATGAGATTCCTGTGTTGTATGCGATGATCCGTGAGCAGGGCTATGATCTTGTGAGCGGCTGGAAAAAGAAACGTTACGATCCGCTTTCCAAGACACTTCCGACCAAATTATTCAACTGGGCGACCCGCAAGATGAGCGGTATCTCCCTGCATGATTTCAACTGCGGGCTCAAGGCTTACAGACATGATGTGATCAAAAGCATCGAGGTACATGGCGAGATGCACAGGTATATTCCTGTTATTGCCAAATGGGCCGGCTTCACTAAGATCACGGAGAAAGAGGTGCAGCACCGGGAACGTAAGTATGGTGTGAGCAAGTTCGGGCTTGAGCGTTTCGTGAACGGTTTTCTGGATCTGCTGACGATCACCTTTGTATCGAAATTCGGCAAACGGCCTATGCACTTTTTCGGAGCCATGGGCACGTTGATGTTTCTGGTGGGTTTTTTAACCTCCATTTACCTGGGAGCGATGAAGCTGTGGCATGTGTATGCGCATGTGCCTGCAAGGCTGCTGACGGAAAGACCTTCGTTTTATATTGCACTTACCACGATGATTATCGGTACGATGCTGTTCCTGGCCGGTTTCCTGGGTGAGCTGATCGCGCGTAATTCCCCGATCCGCAACAATTACCTGATCGAGAAAAAAGCCAATATCGCCGATTGAAACGATCTGATATGGTCCTCACCTTAATCCAAGCAATGTGAAAGTGATCCTCGTAGGGCCGGCATTTCCGCTGCGGGGAGGCATTGCCAACTTCAATGAGGCATTGTGCCGCGCCCTGAACAAGGCGGGGCATGAAACAAAAATCTATTCCTTTTCGCTTCAGTATCCTTCCTTTCTTTTTCCGGGCAAGACGCAGTATGACACCGGCAAAGGTCCGTCGGATCTGGATATTGTGACCTGCATCAATTCGATTAATCCCTTCAGCTGGTTCAGCACGGCGGCGCTCATCAAAAAAGAAAAACCGGATCTGGTCATTCTGCGGTTCTGGTTGCCGGTGATGGCACCTTGTCTGGGTACCTTAGCGCGACTACTTCGTAAACATACGAAGGTGATCGCGATTACCGACAATGTCATCCCCCATGAGAAACGTCCGGGTGATGCGATGCTGACACGGTATTTCGTGCGGTACTGTCAGGGCTTTGTGACTTTGTCGCGCTCGGTGCTCGATGATCTGTCGCGCTTCAGTGATAATCCCAATAAGGTGTTTCTGCCGCATCCGTTGTATGATATTTTCGGGGAAGCCATCGGCAGGGCGGAGGCCCGCAAACATTTGAAGCTACCCGAAGAAGGTAACTTCATTTTGTTTTTCGGTTTCATACGACGGTACAAAGGACTTGATCTGCTGCTGGAAGCCATGGCAGAGGCAGGGGTGAAGAAGAACGGAGTGAAACTGATTGTGGCGGGGGAGTATTATGAAGATGCGGCGTATTATGAGGAGATCATCAGTCGCCATCAGCTGGGTGATTCGGTCTTGCTTCATACACATTATATCCCTTCGGATGAAGTGAAATATTATTTCTGCGCAGCCGACCTGGTTGTGCAGCCTTACCGGAGTGCCACGCAAAGCGGAGTGACACAGATCGCCTATCATTTTGAAAAACCGATGCTCGTCACCCATGTAGGTGGACTGGCTGAGATTGTTCCGGATCAGAAGGCCGGGTATGTGACCGCGACTGATCCCAAAGCCATCGGGGCTGCCATAGCCGACTTCTTTTCGAATCACAGAAGCGAAGAATTTACCGCCCATGTGAAAACCGAAAAGAAACGTTTTTACTGGCCGGCTTTTGTCGAGGGGGTTATGGGGCTATACAGGAAGATTCGGAGTGAGAGCGAGGAGCTTTCTTAAAAAATATCGAATATCGAACACCGAACCCCGAATTTCGAAGTATAATTTTATTCCTTCATTATTCGATATTCGACATTCATTGATTGAATCATAAAACGAAGATTAAACACTCTCCACACTCACCCTGCACACTCACACTCACCCTTCACACTGCCCTTTTCACCATTCGCCAACTTTATACCTGTTTTCTTTTTTCTTGACGATGTCATCGAACAGCTCTTCCAGTCCTTCATAGGGGCCTGGGGCGGGGGAGAGAAGCAGCTTGCCGTCGGGACCGATCAGGAAATAATAGGGGACGGCATAGAGGTTATAATCGTGCTTCAGCTTTTCGTTTCCGCCTCCGTATAAAAAGGTCCAGTTCATTTTCGGGTTTTGCTTCAGCAATTTCTTCATGTCATCGATCTTGTCGTCGGTCATGATTGTGACAATCTGTATATAAGGGTATTTCTTTTCCAGTTCTTCCAGATATTTCGATTCGCTGATGCAATTGGTGCACCAGCTGGCGCCGAAGGTGAGGTAAAGATATTTGCCTTTGAAATCGCTGAGGCTGTGCATTTTTTCATTCTTATCGGCCAGGGTAAATGCCGGAGCGGGTGTTCCGCGTTTGAGCATGCTGAAGCGGGCGATGATGTTGCGGGCAATGAGGCGGTGCGTGGGGATTTTGCTTTGACCGGAAACCTGTTCCAGTATTTTGAGTATGCGCGACTGGCTGAATTCACGGTTGTTGTAATTCTCGAAAAGGCCCTTGAGCATGACCAGTTCCCGCAGCGTGTCATTGCCGAGGTATTTGGCAGGCTTGAGAGCATCCAGGAGGTCGGTCCAGGTGCCTTTGTCATTGAGGATATTATACACCGCTGCGCCTTCCGGTTTGAGGGCGAACTGGTAAAAGTATTTATCGAAGAACTGATTGAAAAAAGTCATGTATTCATTGTTCGAATAATCGATCTTCCGGTTGTAGAGGTAATCGCGGGCCAGGAAATTCTGGCTTTCGAAGGTGCTTACCTGCGTGGAGGCGATGCTGTAATCGATATAGGAATTGAAATAAGGACTGAGCGGAAAGGCACTGTAATGCTTGTGGATGGCCCGTTTGAAAGAGTCCAGTGGCAGGCGTCCCTGTTTGATGACAAAGCTTTGGTAATTGTGATTCCAGAAGTCATCGAAGCGGGCGTTGAAATCCATGACAAGCCAGTTGAGACTGGTGGTGTCGGTCATGCGTATATTCAGGTCACCGGTTTGTTCAACATTGGGGTTGAAGAGACGGGAGGAATCTTTATCCGGAAAGATCACTTCATAGCTTCTTCCGGGTTCGGCATAGAGCGGTGCTTTCAGATGATCGCAGCGCAGGTAGATACGCTGGGTGGAGGGAATTTTGAAGCGGAGCTGGAAAGATCCGTCGGGTTTGACGGTGTCGGTCTCCAGGAGCTGGCGCGTGAAGGTGATGAGATCCTGGTAGCTGAAAACAACCATTTCCTTGCCGGCATAGGATTTAGCCACGCCACGTATACTCACTTCCTGAGCCAGAAGAGAGAAGGTCAGGAGGAAGCAAAGAAAGAAGAGGCTGTTTTTTTTCCGCACAGTGTGGTTTCGGTTGGTCAGACGAGGGAAATACCGGCCGGAACAAACTGGCTGGCATCGCCGCCATTACGTACTATATCACGGATGATGGTGGAATTTATTGCAGAAAGCTCGGCTACGGGCAAAATAAAAATGGTTTCTATTTCGGGTGACATGGCTTTATTCATCTGAGCGATGGCTTTTTCAAATTCAAAGTCGGCTGCGGTGCGTATACCGCGAAGGATATACGATGCTTTGCTGGATTTGCAGAAATCGACGGTAAGGCCGCTGAAGCTGGTCACCTTCACTTTGGGTTCGTTAGCGAATACCTGACGGAGCCATTCGAGTCGCTTTTCAATGGGGAAGTAATAATTTTTGTTTGAATTGACCCCGATGGCGATGATAAGCTCATCGAACAGGGGCAGGGCACGTCTGACAATGCTTTCGTGGCCAATGGTCACCGGATCGAATGAACCTGGGAAAACAGCTGTTTTTTTCATCTGCAAAGGAGATTGCTTTTATAGGATCTGCAACGAATTTACGAATTAATCCTCTTTCGGCGGACCCGGTAAGATTATAGACCGCGGATTTTCATGATTGTCATGATTAACAAAATCATATTTTATCATAACAGATCATGAGAATCCGCGGTCCATAATAGCTCAGAGGCTGGAAACAAAACCGGCGCAAATCCTGAGATCGCGCCGGTTATGAAAAGGTTTCGAAAGCTTAGTTCGCACAATACTTCAGAATCATTTCCGGTTTGTCGGGATTCTGAAGAGTCTTGATGCGTTTGTAATCATCGCAGGCACCAAGCTTGTCGCCCAGGCGGATTTTGCAGAGGCAACGGTAGAAAAGGATATTGATATCGGAAGCATTGCTGTCGAGAGCATCCGAGAAATAGAAGAGTGCATTCAGGTAGTCTTTGTTCTTCGAGCAGGCCATGCCTTTGCTGAAGTTATAATCGTCGGTTCCATAAACAGGTTTGCCGGCAGGGTCTTTGGTATAGGCCGGGATAAAGGTGACTGACATACTATAGTCAGATACAACAGGTTTGCCATTGAGTGTGCCGGGCTTCCAGCTTTTTCCCATGAGGGAAACAAGGCGCATGGCTTCTTTGTCAAGGTCGGGATGAACACTGTGGTCGATCTTAGAGCTCCGGATGTTCCCGTTCGGGTCGATGGTGAGGCGAACAAGAACAGTTCCGCGTATGCCTTTTGCAAGAGCATCTTTGGGGTAATTCAGGTTCTCGTTGATAAACTGGTAAAGCGCATGCGTCCCGCTTTTATACTGGGGCATGGTTTCCGTGTTTTGAACAGTTTTTTGTGCCTGGACGGCGAAAGAGAGTAAAATGCCGGCGAAAAGCGAGAAGAGGACTTTTGTTTTCATGGCTGTTGATTTGATCAAATATAAGTCGAATGCGCTCAAAATCAAAGCATAATGACAAATAATAATTAACATTTCTGTATTTCAATGTCCGGTTCTGCTATTTCTTCGCCCATTCATTCTTTTGAATCGACCAATAAAAATCAGAATAGAGTGTGAGTTTTGAGAGCGAAAAAACAAAAAAAGGCAAAAAATCCGGCTCCTGCCGGAATTCAGGTCAGAGTGAGTGTGGGTAAAAATTAAAGCGGCAATCTTATTTTGTTGCATGAGGGATAGAGCCATTTTTGTCTGAGCTCCTTTGCAGCAAATGATCTGGATGAGGAACATAACCTCTCCGTGTTAGATCGAAAGTATTAAAGAAGCACCTCACTGCAAAGAGCGAGTGGCGAAAGCCCGGCCCCGCCCCTTCGCGGGGACATGCCCAAATACTTAAAATCCTTAAATCATCGATGTTCACATTATTCCTTGTCGCTAAACTCATACTCACTCTGCCCTCATCTCAAAATAATCGTCTTCGACGTAATCGCATACGCCCCGAAATAGCCAATGGCGCCATTGCTTATGTTCGAGACAGGGTTTTCGGGAGGAGATGAAAAAGGCGAGCCGGTACCGGAATTGAATGCATGCTGCAAGGTGTTGTAAAATTCATAACCGGCCCTGTCAATGGCAACGAGATCAACCCTGACCGTATCATTGGGCTGTAAGGCGATATCGCTGAGGGTGGGTTTTTGATAAAGACCGTTGGTGAGGCGGTCGGATATCAAAGGGTCGCGGGTAAGGTCGCGGATCAGCCGCCCGTTCTTGTACATACGCATGCCATAATAATTGCCATGGGCCGGAGGATCGAGGAACGTGGTCAGTACGGAATAGTTCATTAAGTTATTGGGATAGTCGTATACATCAGGACCGGGAGGCTGAACAAGAGAGTCGATGGCAACGCTGTCGGGCATCACCGAGCTGGCCGTGTATTTTTTACCTCCGGCATCCACCAGCAGGGTATAAGTGCAGCCGGGATTGCCTTTGAAACGTGTGCAATAATAGGTTCCGGGTACTGTTTCTTTCAATGTCTGGGAATGCCCGAGGTTGTCAGAAATAACAACCGTGGCTCCTGTTTCCGGATTCGATTTGAGAGGCGTGAAATAATCCGTTGTCCGGCTGAGATAAACGGTAACCATGGGGCTTTGTGTGGTTACAGAACCTTCAATGACAAGCTTGGGATCCATGCTCTTCAGATCCAGGCTGATGACCTCCTGGCAGCCGGACAGAGCTCCTGTGATTATCAGGAAGGACAGAGCTCCGATGTAAAATAAGGGTTTCATGTTTCAAAATTTAAAATTGTAGGTGATGGAGGGTATGATTCCAAACAACCAGGTGCGTATGGCCTGGGTGTTGTCAGGATTGTTCGGGTCCTGCTGAAAATCGATGGAATAAGTATTGTGTCTGTTATAGACATTGTATACCGATACATTCCATTCCGATTCCAGGTGTTTTCTTTTTTTGCAATGCCAGGTCAGGGAAAGGTCAAGCCGGTGATAGTCGGGCATCCGGTAACCGTTGCGACTTGTATAATAACTGAAAAGATGGCCGCTGTATTCGTATTTGGCCACCGGGAAAGTCACTGCATTGCCTGTGGCATAGACCCAGACGGCACCAAAGCTCAGTCGTTTGTTCAGATCATAGATGGCCACGACAGATACGTCATGGGTGCGGTCCTGCCGGGAGGCATACCAGTTGCCGCCATTGATTTCATTGAATTGGCGCTCCGTGCGGGAAAGCGTATACCCGATCCAGCCATTGAGCTTACCGGTTTTCTTTTTGATAAAAAATTCGGTTCCGTAAGCGCGTCCTCTTCCGAAGTACAACTGCGATTCAACAACAGGGTTTAACACAAGATCGGCCCCAGGGCGGTAATCGATCTGGTTTTGCATGCTCTTGTAATAGACCTCCACGGATGTTTCATAATCGTTTGAATGAAAATTCCGGAAATAACCCAATCCGTACTGATCTCCGATCTGGGGCTTGATCACATTGCTGCAGGGTACCCAAAGGTCGACCGGGGTGGAGGAGGTGGTGTTGGACAGCAACTGCACATATTGCATGGTGCGTGTGTAGGATGCCTTGACAGAGCTGGTCTTGCCCAGCAGGAAGGTAATGGCGGCCCGGGGCTCAAGTCCGCCGTATTCCTGAATGCGGCGGTGGCCCCGGTAGGTGGTGGTATCGGTAATGGCTCCGGTGCTGTCGTAATGAAATGTTTTACCCGGTGCAATCTGATCGAATATGGAATAACGCAGGCCATAATTCACGATGATGCGTTCGGTCAGCGTTTGTTCGTTGGAGATATAGACGGCTCCTTCCAGTGCATATTTTTTATCAATATTGGGGTCATTGAGCAGATCAAGCCCGTTGGAGGAGACTTTGCCCGGTGTGAAGGTATGATAGGTTTCAGCGACCCCGAATTTGATCTTGTTGTTTTCGTTCAGGTAATATTCAAATCCCACTTTGCCTGTATAGTCGCGTATCGAGGAGGTGATGGCAAAATCACTGGGGCCTGAAGAGATGGTGATTTTATACTGGTAATCGGTCATCACAGCCGAGGTGTTCATGAAGAGTTTGTCGGAAAACAAATGGTTCCAGCGAAGGGTGGCTGTTGAGTTGCCCCAGATGACATCCAGGCTGGGTATTGACATGATGTCGCGCCCGAAATAGCCTGACAGGAAAATCTGGTCTTTGTCGGTTACCCTGTAATTGGCCTTCAGGTTCAGATCGTAGAAATAAAGGCTGATGTCTTTCAACCGGCCCGGGCCAAACTGACGGGGAAACAAATCGGCATAGGTACGGCGGCCGGAAATCAGGATTGATCCCTTGTCGCTTCCGAGCGGCCCTTCCAGTGTCAGGCGGGAAGAGATGAGTCCGATTCCGCCGCGTGCGGTAAATTTCTTTGAATTGCCGTCGTTTGTGTGGATGTCGAGCACGGAGGAAAGCCTTCCGCCGTATTCAGCAGGAATGCCACCTTTGATGAGTGTGATGTCTTTGACAGCATCGCCGTTGAACACCGAAAAAAAACCGAAGAGGTGAGAGGCGTTGTAAACAACCGCTTCATCCAGAAGGATGAGGTTTTGGTCGGCCCCGCCGCCCCGCACATAAAAACCTGTATTGCCTTCACCGGCCGACATGACACCGGGAAGAAGCGTCAATGTTTTAAGCACGTCGATCTCACCGAAAATAACAGGGATGGATTTGATCTGGTCGATATCCAGATGGTCGCGTCCCATATCCGACGATCTGATATTCTGATCCGTTTGCCGGGCGGTCACTTCCACGTTTCTCAGGGCAACTGCAGATTCCGGAAGAACAATGTCGATATGCTCGCTTTTCTGAAGATCGAGTGAAAAGGATTTTGTTTTCTTGCCGACAAAACTGCAGATGACCGTATACGTTCCCGCCGGAAGCGTAATGGAATAAAAACCGTATGCATTTGTACTGATGCCTGTATGTGCTTCGGGAATGCGGATGGTCGCTCCGATCATGGATTCTCCGCTGGCTGAATCACGAACGGTGCCGCTGAGCGTATATTTCTCCTCCTGGGCTTGCAGAGCCGTGGAAATAAGCAATAGGAGAAAGAAGAGAAGACCAAATTTCATAAATACCGTACCGGTTTTTCATTTTTTATATGAAATGGAATTAAATTCCGGCTAAGATATTCTGACAGGTTTTATTCCCATTCGCGCATCATCCGGCCGTTATTGTTCCTTTCCTTATGAAGGCGAATCAGTTAGTAATCGCATTCATTGGAATCGAAATTATTGTGAATTTCTTTTTTAAAATATTATATTCGGTAACCTGCTTCATTTCATAGCCAGGCAAACATCACAGAGCTGTAAAGATGAAATGAATCAGGAAAGAATAAAATGGTTGGAGGGAAAAGTATTACTGAAATAAGCTAAAGTTAACATTGCCGTAGGTACGCTTTTCTTTAAAGTGCTCGAGCATGCTCAGGTCGGTTTCCCTGCCATGTTCAATCACAAGGATACCATTCTCGCCAAGCAGATTTTTTTCGTAAACCAGGCCTGGAATTGTATTGGTTTCAGGGAGGTCGTAAGGAGGGTCGGCAAAAATCAGCTGGTATGTGCCTTTCATGCCTTTGAGAAAAGAGAATGCGTTGCTCTTGACGGTCCGGATATTGGTAAATCCGAAGCTGGCTGCTGTTTCTTTTGTGAAACTGCAGCATTTGGAATTGCTGTCAACCGCCACAACGCTTTTGGCGCCCCGGGAAGCCAGCTCAAAAGAAATATTACCCGTGCCGCTGAATAGGTCA
>DASYGQ010000023.1:0-2770 GCA_035999585.1 Bacteroidia bacterium
TTGGCAACGGAGAAAAGCCCTTGCCCTTTTGCTTTCTCAATAACCTCGCGGATGTCTTTCACTCCCGAGTTGATTGCACTGAGCGAATAAAAAGGCCGCTTCAGCGTTTGTGATATGATATATGCCAGCGTTGTTTTACCAACCCCGGGAGGCCCCCAAAGAATAATGGAAGGCAGGATGCCGCTTTCGATGGCCTTTCTCAGGACGGCATCTTTCCCCACCAGATGTTTCTGCCCGATATACTCATCCAGGGAAGAGGGGCGCATGCGTTCGGCCAGTGGTTTTTGATGTTCCATTTGAGTGTTTTTACAAAGATAGCCCAACGGATTGTGTTTCGCCAATGATCTATCTCCTCTTTGTTGCGGCATCGGCTCATTCATGCGGCAGGTTCAGTCAAAAACCTTAAATTTGATCCTCAAAACCATTCTGAAACCATGAGAAAGATGACCCTTTTATCAGTGGGCATGACAGCCTGTTTTTCCCTGGCGCTTTGCACCGGTATTTTTGCCCAGAAAAAAAAGAGCGAACCCAAGCTGGATAGACGCAAGTATGATATCGAAATCCGGGAAGTGACCACCGAAGGAAAAAAATACGACAAGGATGTGTTCGAGTTCAGCGCCAAGGAAATTATCAGTGATTATTTTGAGGCTAAATTCAAGATTCAGACCATGCATTATAAAATTGTAAAGGACAGCACCTATACTGAAGATGGGGACGAACTCAAATACTGGAAGATTGCGGCCTCCGAAAAAAACGGCAAACCGGAAGAAGAGTTTCGCTGTGAAGCAGTTGTTGCCGGGAAGGAAATTTCCGGTAAAATCAGACTGATGAAAGGGGAGGCTGTGAAAAAAACCTACGAATTCGAGGGAACCCAAAATAACTGATTCGTTCTAAATGAATCAGTTATTCAGGCTGCAGGGTTTCAAGTGTATTTATGTCATCCTCGGGTTTTTATCAACACCCTTCGTTTGATTAAAACAAAAGCGTTCTTCATCAATTGTAACTAGTTTTGTAAGCATGAAAGCAAAGGCAGAATCCCGTCCCCTGATCCTCGTAACAAACGATGATGGCATAATGGCTCCGGGCATTCTTGCTCTGACATCCGTGATGAAGGAATTGGGTGATGTGGTGGTGGTGGCTCCAGACAAGCCACAAAGCGGTATGGGTCATGCTATCACAATCAATTCAACTCTTCGCATACACAAAAGCCAAGCTCATGGTGTATCCCAGGAATTCAGCTGCTCAGGAACTCCGGTGGATTGCGTTAAAATTGCAGTAAATAAAATCCTTCACCGCAAGCCCGATCTTTGCGTTTCCGGGATCAATCACGGATCCAATTATTCCATCAATGTTATTTATTCCGGTACCATGTCGGCTGCCGTGGAAGGGGCGCTTGAAAATATTCCTTCCATCGGTTTCTCGCTTTGTGATCATGCACTCGAGGCCGATTTCGGACCTTCGCTCGTGCATGTACGTCGCCTTGCAGCCCAGATCCTGAAAGAAGGACTTCCTCCCGGCGTCTGTCTGAATGTAAACATTCCTGCTGTTCCGGCTGAAGAAATAAAAGGACTGAAGGTATGCCGTCAGACGAAAGCGAACTGGATCGAAGAATTGGATGAGCGCATTGATCCCAGCGGCAAGCCTTATTTCTGGCTCACCGGTAAATTTGACAATTTTGAAAAGGGGGAAGAGGGCACTGATGTGTGGGCTCTTGATAACAACTATATTTCAGTGGTTCCTGTCCAGTTCGACCTTACCGCCTACAGCGCACTTCCGAAACTCAAACACCTGGAAGGATGAAACGGAAATTCGATAATGTTTATCTGGGATTGAGTGCAGGCCTGCTTACTCCACTGGTGGCTTTTTACATCTATTACCTGTATGATTTTCGTTTTATGAGCCTGAAGGTTTTTTTCGGTTACCTTCAAACGAATTCCCTGTTTACTTCTGACCTGAAGCGTTGTGTCATAGCCAATCTCGCCACTTTTTTCCTTTTCATTTATACGGAACGGATGAAGTCGGCCAGAGGCGTTCTGCTTTCCACATTCATTTATGCCGGAGTAATTGCTTACCTCACTTTTCTTAGCTGAAACATGAAATACTACATTATTGCGGGTGAAGCTTCCGGAGATCTCCATGCCTCCAACCTGATGCGTGAAATCCGCAAAAAGGATGCCGGCGCCGAATTCCGCTGCTGGGGAGGAGACCTCATGCAAGCCCAGGGAGCGGTGCTTGTAAAACATTACAGAGAACTCGCTTTTATGGGATTCACGGAAGTGGCGAGGAATCTGCGCACCATTCTCCGCAACATTGAGATTTGCAAAACAGATATCCTTGCCTGGAAACCCGATGTGGTGATCTGTGTTGATTACCCGGGCTTCAATCTGAGGATAGCCGGGTTTGTAAAAGAAAAGGGCATTCGTGTGTTTTATTATATCTCACCTGCTATCTGGGCCTGGAAACAATCCCGCATCCACAAGATCAAACGTTCGGTCGACCGGATGTTCACAATACTGCCTTTTGAAAAAGAATTTTACCATAACCTCGGCTTCGAGGTTGATTTTGTAGGCCATCCCTTACTGGATGCGCTAGAGAACAGCCGGGAGAATTCCTTGCAGATACAAAGCAGCAAACCCGTGGTTGCTTTGCTCCCCGGAAGCCGTCGTCAGGAAATATCGCGCATGCTTCCTGTCATGCTGGAAACACGCAAGCTGTTTCCTGAGTTTCATTTTGTAATTGCAGCAGCACCTTCCATTCCTAAGGAATATTA
>DASYGQ010000056.1:0-5072 GCA_035999585.1 Bacteroidia bacterium
CAATTCCGGTACATTGCTTCTTGTTTAAAAAGGAATTTCTGGCTGACATGCTTTTTGACCTGGAGCTGCCTAATCATGAAGACTGGGAATTTCATCTGCGTATTGCTGCTAAGAAGCCTATCTACCGCTATCAGGCTGATGGAATTGCTTACTACAGGGTTCGGAACACATCCATGTCGCGTGATAAAGAATTGATGCTGAAGGGTAAGAAAATGTGTATTCAGAAGGCCATCGACTCTAATAAGTTCAGCGAATTGCATCGTGATGCCCTTGTCAAAAGGTTGAATGAAAGCTGATCGATTTTCGACGTTTCGAGACATTCTTAAATTCCCTTCAGACACCATACAAAAGACATTTTTCTCCTACAGTTACCGGAAAATATTTTCTGGCAACAAATCTTTCTTTTAACCATCCCTTGCAGGAAGTAATAACGCATTTCAATAAGAATTGCTTTTAAAGAGCAAAAAAAACTGCCGCTTTTTCTTTAGGGAAATTTCCCTAATTGGATTATCTTTACATCGGAATCCATGAAACTTTCTGACGACAATAACTGTGATGTGTTCGACATGAAAGTTTTCCGTATGCTCATGCGTTCAAAGGACCTCAATTTTCATGAAAATTTTTTTCGTTACTGCATTTTTTATTGGCGGTCTTTGTTCCGCTATTCAGGGGCAGAGTCCAACAGTAGGACTTATTGAGAACGACCTCTCCAGTACAGATGGAATCGTTTTGTTCGCTCCGAATGGAAGCAAGCAAACTTTTCTGATGAATAAATGCGATGGCATAGTGCATTCCTGGAACAGCAATTATCTGCCGGGTTTGTCGGCCTACCTTTTGGAAAACGGAGATTTGCTTCGTGCAGGAACTCTTCAAAACCCAATATTCACGGCCGGAGGTTCGGGTGGAATAATTGAAAGAACAGACTGGAATGGGAATCCCGTATGGCACTATATTGTTTCAGATACTTTGCAATGCCAGCATCACGACATACATCCCATGCCCAATGGTAATATTCTGGCTATTGTATGGGAACGAAAGTCAATAAATTATGCAACGGATGCAGGAAGAGAACCATCGCTGACCGGTAGCAACGGCGTTTGGTTTGAGAAGATAATTGAACTGAAACCCATTGGTAATGATAGCGCCAGTATTGTGTGGGAATGGCACCTTACTGATCATCTGGTGCAGGACTATGATAATTCCCTTTCCAATTACGGAGATATTGCAGCAAACCCTGGCTTGATGAATGTAAACTACCGCGCAAACGGATCGGCCGACTGGGCACATCTGAATTCAATTGATTACAATGCATCACTGGATCAGATTCTTATCAGTTCCCGGAACTTTGATGAGGTATACATTATTGACCATGGCACTACAACTGCGGAAGCGGGCAGTCATCATGGAGGCAGAAGAGGAAGGGGAGGGGATTTTTTATACCGCTGGGGAAATCCGGAGTCCTATAATCATGGTTCTGTCACTTCCAATGACCACCGTTTGTTTGGCCAGCACAATGCACAATGGATTACTACCGGCTTTCCCAATGAGGGAAAGATCTTGGTATTTAACAATGGAAATGGACGACCGGGAGGGAATTATTCGTCCATCAATATTGTTTCGCCGCCTGTAGATTCTTCTGGCATGTATACAGCATCATCATTGCCTTTTGGTCCCTCTAAAGACACACTGGTGTACAAAGCACCGGATGGGTCGGTTTTTTATTCTGCATTTATCGGGGGAGTACAACAGCTGAATAATGGCAATACACTGATATGCAACGGGCAGTCGGGTGATTTTTTTGAAGTGAATGCAAGTAAAAACAAAGTATGGGAATACATCAATCCACAAAGTTCGGGCATGCCTTTGAGTCAAGGTGAACTCCCCGTTCAAAATTCGGTTTTCCGCTGCACGCTCTATCCGTTAAACTACCCTGCTTTTGTTTCCCATGCACTGCAGACCGGAACACCACTGGAAACAAATCCCTTGCAGTATCCCTGCAACACAGTCACCTCCGTTTCTTCTCCTACCACTGATCTTCCTGTTTGGGTTTATCCCAACCCCGCAAACGGAGGTGAGGCTGTAAATATCAGCCTGGCCGAAACGGAATATATCAGCATACTCCATGACTCAGAAGGCCGGATGATCAGTTCAGAAAAAAATATGAAGACAATTTCCACAAACGAACTTCGTTCAGGGCTTTACTTCCTTACGATCATAGCAAACAATGGCCATGTTGTACTGAAAAAGCTTGTAGTTAGCAGATAGTTTTCGAAAGAAGCCAGTTTTAATGCAGGGCCAGCCCCCCTGTTTTGAGGAATCCTTCCTATTTTTGCATTTTACATACTATGACAAAGCAGATTCTGTTAGTTGAGGACGAGGAGAATCTTCTAAAAACCATTAAGCTAAATCTCAACCTGGAAGGGTATGAGGTGACTTGTGCCGAAACAGGTACGCAGGGAGTGGCATGTTTTCACAAACAACGTTACGATCTTGTTATTCTGGATGTGATGTTGCCTGAATTGGATGGGTTCGCAGTATGCAAGGCTATTCGACTCGAAAATAAAACAGTTCCCATTCTCTTTTTAACAGCGAAAGGATCGGGTGAAGACAAAGTCTTTGGTCTTAAAGCAGGCGCAGATGACTATCTGACGAAGCCATTTCATCTGGAAGAGTTCTTGTTAAGGGTGAAAATCCTTCTTCGAAGGGCAGGCCAGAGGGATAAATCAACGACAGATGATCAATTCTTCTTTGGCCCCAATTCAGTGCATTTCGCCACTTATGAAATAAAAGGTACTGACGGGAAATCGCAGACCCTGGGTAAGAAGGAAATTATGTTGCTGAAGCTGCTCATTGAAAGGCAGAATGAGGTTGTTTCACGCGAAGAAATCCTGGAGGTTGTCTGGGGGGAGGATGCTTCTCCATCGACAAGAACGATTGATAATTATATCCTTGCTTTTCGCAGATATTTTGAAGAAAATCAAAAGCAGCCCCGGTATTTTCATTCGATTCGGGGTGTAGGATATAAATTTACGTCAAGCTGAAGACATTATTCAGCGGGTTTTGCTTCGTTCCTGAATCCCTTTAATACGGATTGAAAATTCTCGGAAAATTGTATTTGATTCGTTCAGTCAGACTCGCATAACGTCTTTCATTGGTCCTTGGGAAAGCCATTTCCTGCCGGGGAATAGAAAGAAAATCACAAATCTCATGAACGGAAACACCCTTGTCGATATCCACAACAAGCAGATCGCCGGGCCTGTCTCTGAAATATAGCTCGACCTCTTTGTGATATGTATCATAATGCCGGCTCAGGATTTTTTTATTGTAGCGTGTGGTCTTATAGAATTTTCTGTTGTACTCCTGCGTTGAACGCGGCCAGTTCCAGATAACCTTACCATGAACAAACATCCATCTCATGGATTCAAGCCAACTTTCTTTATTGCGGATTGTAAGGATAAATTTGCTTCCGGGATATTTTTCATCCAAAGCCTTATAAAGATAGGGGACCGGAGTATCGATCAGTACCTGCTGAGGAACATCTGCTTCTGTTCCGTTCATCCACTCATCAATGAAATGCCTGCTGGAGTACCCAAGAGATTCCATGAGAAGATAAAGAGAGGTTGTTCCAGTCCGGGATAAGCCGAGGCCGAAAATTTTCATTGTTTATTTTTGATTGATTTCCACTCAAAAATAAAAATAAAAATAGCTGGATGGACTGATTTTACCGATAATTGATTTGCAAGAAAATATATTATGGAGTAATTGTAAAGTATTTTGTTTCCGGAATAAATGGAATGTTCCAACCAATCATTCCCCCAGTACCCGGATCTCCGTTCTCCTGTTTTTCTGTTTGCCTTCCGGAGTATCATTGTCGGCCATAGGCTGGGTGTCGCCATAACCTTTGGCAATGACCCGATCCGTTGAAATGCCTTTCTTGACCAAGTAAGCCTTAACAGAAGCTGCCCGTTCCTGGGAAAGTTTTTGGTTCGCATCTTTATCACCCACATTGTCGGTATGCCCGGCAATTTCAATCTTTATGTTTTTCTTTCGTGCCATGAATTCAGCCAGGTCATTCAATGCTTTATTGGATTCAGGCCTTAGATTGGCTTTCCCGCTTTCAAAGGTAACGTTGTCAAGCCGGGTTACCTGATCCCTCAGTATCTTGATCGTGAATGTGAAATTAATGGTGCCTGGTTTATTGGGCATATCGAGGGTTTTGTAGTCTTTGTCATCGGCAAAGTCCTGATACCGGACCTTGTATTTGTCCCCTTCCGGAACGAGTAATTTAAACTGGCCTTCGGAATTGGTGATGCCACTGTATGTTTTACCGCCTTTTTCAGCAATAAAAGATGCTTTTTCGCCCTCCAGAGGCTTGCCGGAAGCATTCACAACAACCACTTTCAACAGAGCCATATCTTCGGTCGCCTTTAATTCGTCCGAAGCATTGTTTTGTGCCAAGAGTTGAGTGAAAGGAAGGAACAGGAGAAGGTAAATTACTTTTTTCATGTGATTGCGTTGTTGAGTGGCTTGGATGAATGCTGTGTAGTTGTAAATATAGGCTATTTAATTCTTTGGCGGCAAGGGAGTCGTTACTTCCTTACCATGTGCATGTTCACGGTCTTTTTTCCGTTCCTCGAAAAACTCCGCAACCAGGCAGGCGACCAGGGCTATCAGCACAAGCACAAGAAATACCTTTTTGTTTTTATACAAAGGTACCCTGTGCAGTGATTTAGCCTTGTCGTAATTGGCCCTCAGCCTTCCGAAGTCCTGGTGTTCCTTCACACGTTCTTCGGGTGGCTCAGGGGGATCTATTTTGAATTTATACTTTGCCATGTTATTTCCGGCTTCCTTTTAAAATGAGTTTCAATTTACTAAGTATCCTGTATACTTTTACTTTGGCATGGTTCTCCGTGATCCCTGCAATAAGAGCCACCTCAGCAAATGACCTTTCTTCGAAAAAACGCAGTTCGATGAGTTGCATTTCGCTTTCCTGCAGTTTGCTGAGTGCAAGCATCAGTAATTTATGGTCTTCTGTAGTCAGATCCCCGCCGCCTTCATTCACCAGCATATTC
>DASYGQ010000079.1:0-7109 GCA_035999585.1 Bacteroidia bacterium
TAAAATACAGTTCATCGCTTTGGTATAGGAGAATGGTAAAGATGGGGCATTAAATCCGGATCTCAAGCTTTATTGCGTTTATAATGCGATTTATTGCCTTATTCTGGTTATTTTATAAAATAAGTTTCAAAATGGAGTATAGAAGTTGACTTTTAACCGGCTAAATGGAAGGCGGGATCCCGACGGACCTGGCCTGTTTGTGGAGAAAGCAAATGAAGAAAGAATCAATTGTTCAGGCTTTCATTTTTTCCCACCAGGGATCAAAAGCCTGGATGATGTCCAGGTTTACTTCCTGACCAATAAGCGGAGTGATCAGGTTCAGTTCGGTTTTCATGGCAGCATCCCGAACCCGGATTGGCGGATCATTCCAGTCGTGCAGAGCCAGTGCGAATTTCCCCCAATGGACAGGAAGGAGGCTTTTTGCCTTTAAGTCCAGTGCAGCCTGTACGGTTTCTTCCGGACTGGTGTGAATGTATTTCCAACTTGGATTGTACTGCCCGCATTCCAGAATGGCAAGGTCGAAAGGACCGAAACGCGCTCCGATTTCCTTGAAATGGCTGTCGTATCCCGAATCACCGCCCAGGAAAAGATTAAAGCCCGGAGTTTGAAAGACAAAGCTGCTCCAGTGCGATTGTCCCCTGCGAAAGCCTCTGCCTGAAAAGTGTCTTGCCGGAGCGGCCCGTGCAATAAACCCCGGACGCAATACGACTTCTTCTTCCCAGTTAAGCTCAGTAATACGATTTGTATCAAAGCCCCAGTGGCTGAGATGCGCGCTTACGCCCAGAGAGGTAACAATCTTTCTGATTTTTGGTTTTAGGCGGAGCAATGTCTGATAGTCAAGATGGTCCCAGTGATCGTGTGTCAGGAATAAACAGTCAATCTCTGGCATGTCGGCGCTTGTGTATACATCGCTTCCCGGGAAGCTGCGGGTGGTGAAAGCAAGCGGTGAAGCGGCACCGCTGAATACGGGGTCGACCAGAATCTTCATGCCATTGACCTGGATAAAATAGCTGGAATGACCAAACCAAACAAGAATATTTTTACCAGGTGACAGGTGTAGCAAATCGGTTTTGAGTGATGGAAGAGTTTGATGAGGTTTACGATTGGGGATTTTTTTGAAAAAGAAATCACGCATAATACTGAAGTAGCTGGCGTCTCCTGTGAGGCTGGGGGTTGGATTCAGGTTTTGGAATGAACCTTTGCGGTAATGCCCCGAAGCTTTGATGCGTTGCATCGCCTTGCCGGAAGGATGTTTGCCGAATTTCGCCTGGTTCATAAATAGGACTGGTGCGAATAGGAAGACCAATAAAATGAAAAGCAGAATGAGCATGCGTTCCTGGATAAAATCTGGAAAACAAATTTAAGGTTAATATGACACAGTCAGGTGTAATGAAAAGAAGTGAGTTAGGGTGAATATTTAGGCTGAAAACAAAATCCCGGGCAATCCAAAAACCTTATCTTTGCAACACAAAAGCATCTCTGTCATCTCATGTCTCTCCTCACTGCATCCCTGAATTCCGGCAGCAATGGCAATTGCTATTATGTCGAAAACAATGGTGCTGCAATACTGGTTGACGCCGGACTTTCCTGCCGGGAAACGGAAAAAAGAATGAAGCGTTTGGGGCTTGATATCCAGAATGTGCGTGCGCTCTTCATCAGTCATGAACATTCCGATCATATCCGCGGGGTCGAAGGCATCTCGAAAAAGCATGGTATACCCGTTTACATCACGGAAGCAACACTTAAACACAGCCGGTTGGGAATTCAGAAGGAACTTGTCAGGTGTTTCGAGCCTTATGAAACGATTTCAATTGCCGGACTCTCCATTGTTGCTTTTCCCAAGCAGCACGATGCCATTGACCCGCACAGCTTTTTGATTGAAGGAAATGGCGTAACGATAGGTGTGTTCACCGATATCGGGGAAGTATGCGATCATGTTGCCCGCAATTTTACTCAATGCGATGCTGCTTTTCTGGAAGCAAATTACGATGAAGCGATGCTGGAGCAAGGCCGGTATCCTGTTTATCTGAAAAGCAGGATCAAAAGCGAAAAAGGCCATTTATCCAATGTGCAGGCACTGGATCTGATGCTTTCCCACAAGCCAGTTGCTCTGAGCCATCTGTTCTTATCTCATTTGTCGAAAGACAATAATTCTCCCGAACTGGCTCTGGATCTGTTTCAGAAACATGCCGGAGCAACGGTAGTGGAAATCGCTTCCCGTTATACCGAGACAGCCGTCTACCGGATCCGGAAAAACGAGCCTAGTATACGTATTAATCTTCTGGAGACGGAAACGGAGCAGATGTCCTTGTTTTAAGAACATCGCTTTCCTCAGGGTTTGTCGCGGCCAACAAATCTTCCATTGCCGGCCAGAAACGCAATGGCTCTGGTGATATTCTTATCAATGGTCACTTCCGTTTTCAGGAAGCTGATATAACGCACAATTTCTTTTTGTTTGGAAGGGCTCAGGTTTTCAAAAACACGGGCTGCCTTTTTGTTTTTAAGGAAAGCCGCCTTCAGCCGTGGGTGAATCGGAATGCTTCTTTCGGCGGGGTCAAACTGAACACATACTTCTATTTGGTCTCCTACATCTTTACCGGTTGCTTTCCGCATTGGGATATTCAGGTACAGTCGCCATTTGCCGCTGTATTTGACGAGTGTCTGGATATAAGGATTGCCGTCCAATGTTCCTTTGATGGGAATGGCTCCCTTTTCTTTTCCGGCTTCTTTGAACAAGCCTCTCAGAATATTGGCAGGCAGCAATACATAAGGGTTAACTCCGATGATGTATATCCTGGCTGTGAATTTGAGCATGAATGATTCCGGATCTTTTCAGAGTTAACTCTTTATTTGCAACAATGGCATTAACCGGTTATTGGTAAAAAATGATGGGCTGTTTTGCCACGTAACGGTATGAAAAGTTGTGTATATACTGGATGTAAGCACTGCAAATAACGCAAGAGTAAAAATGTATTTCATGAAAGAAGTTTTATTATTCAGTTCGAAGATAGATTGTTTTCAAACGCAAACCTAACGCTTTCGCCCCTTGCGTTTCAGATTTGTTTTCATGATTTGCAACCAGCACAAAAAAGGACGGAATAACCTGTAGGGTTATTCCGTCCTTCTAAGCCAGATTTTTTTATTTGTTATGGTTGCCTCCGTCCTTTTGATCAAAATCAAATACATTCTTCAGAGGGTCAGCATATTTATCACGACCGCCCAGCGGTTTGAGATCCCATCTTTTTTCAATCAGAGAGAGGATACTTACAGTTTCATAAGAAGTGTGGTCGACAAAACCTTTTTTTGCAAATGGAGAAACAACGATGGCTGGTACACGTGTGCCGGGTCCCCATTTATCAACAAGAGGAGGTGCTACATGGTCCCAGAAGCCGCCGTTTTCATCATAAGTGATAATAATCACGGAATTTTTTCCGTCGGGACCGTTCAGCACATCATTAATCAGATCAATTGTATGGTTTTCCCCTGTTTGCACATCGGCATAGCCCGGGTGTTCATTATTAATTCCCAAGGGCTTCACGAAAGAGACACTGGGAAGTGTGCCGGCTTGGGCCGCGGCGATAAAATCGGCTTCATCTTTCAGGTGCTCCGCTTTAGCTGCTGTACCATCTGCATAATTGGTAAAATAGGCGAAGGGCTGGTGGTGAAACTGGAAAGTGGGATCGGGATTACCTGCTAAAGCATTGTTCCATCCCCCCGAATACCAGGCCCAGGTGATGTGTTTATCGCTTAACCTGTCACCAATTGTTGGCATGGTCTGATTTGGAACAAGGTTGGCCGGATTGGTACTGGCTGGGTGAGGGGTATTCACCGTGAAGCTGGTGTTTACAACATATCCATCGGGAGTAACCGCTCCATCGCTTATCAGATGACCCGATGCATCCAGTTTCGCAACGATATTGGCGGGAGCACCGGGAAATACCGGGCTTGCGGCTGCGATCAACCACATGTGATTGAGGAAGGAACCACCGAAAGCGCTGTGGAAGAAATGATCGCAGAGAGTGTATTGCCTGGCCAGGGCTGCTAACGGCAATAAACTGGTTTTGTAATAACCCTGTGAAAGCCCTCCGGATGAGTTGTATAAGGCGTATTTGTTCATGGCACCGCCATTGATTTGCATTTGTTCCTGATAGAAACGGTGTAGCACATCAGGTACTTTCAGATTATTGGGAACGTACTGATCAATGTCGAAATACATATTCGGCAAATTAGCCGGAAAGGTACTTGAGCCGGGGACGGGAGGAAGAAAAACGTAGGGATTGTTGGCAGAATCAAGCTGTGTGATGCTGGATGAAGATGCATTGGATAAGCCATCAGCACCTGGAAACTGACCGTAAAGATTATCAAAACTGTGATTTTCCAGATAAATCACAACCACATGCTTGATGTTGTTGATCTCATCGGAGTGCGGTGGCAAATCATTTTTTTTGCAACCCGAGAAAAACAGGATCAGAAGAGGCGTGCAGATCAGCATCCTTTTCAAAGAAACGTGTTTCAGAGGTCGTAGAGGCTTTTGATTGGGAAGAGTCTTTTTCATAGTTTATGTTTTTATAAGGTGTTTTATATATGTAAAACTAAAACACCTGTGTAAAGCGAGTATGACTGGAGGATTAAATTGAACGATATTATAATCCGTCCGAATCTTAGCTCGGATGCAAGGAAGATTGGATGTTTGGCAATTTAACCAGTGCTTATTGTTAAGCCCTGGTGGATAACCTGAAATGCATTCATCTTAAAATCAGCAAGAAAAGCGATTATTGCAATGAAACAGGCGGCTGTGAAAGCATAGGGCGATACATTTCCCATGTTTGATCGTTTTCAGGAATCCCGTTGCAGTTTGTTTTCGTAACTTTAGAGCATGCGAAAAGGATTTAAATTCAAGCCTTATACAGCCGCCGAAGAACTGCCTTTTGATAAGCTGTTTGACATCTTTAAGGAGCTGATCGTGCATACCTCGGGCGACTTCGATGAAGCCATTTCCTGGCTCCGGGAGCTTGACAAAGAATACAAACTCACTACTCCGGATTATACTATTGAGAATTTCATTGAGGATCTTAAAAAGAAAGGGTATATCCGTCAGGAACCGAAACCCGATGGAAAAGGCGGCACGGTGCTTACCGGTAAGATGGAACGAACGATCCGTCAGGCCGCACTGGATCAGATCTTCGGAAGCCTGAAGCGAAGCGGCTCCGGAAACCACATGACTAATTATACTGGCAGAGGCGATGAGCATACCGGAGAATTCAGGGAATTCCGTTTTGGAGATTCTTTGGAGCGCATTTCCATGACTGAAAGCCTGAAGAATGCGCAGATCGCACACGGCTTAGACGGATTTGATCTCGAAGAACGCGACCTGGTTGTGGAAGACACGTTTCACAAATCACAAATGAGTACTGTGCTCATGATCGATGTGAGCCACAGCATGATATTGTATGGAGAAGACCGTATCACACCGGCTAAGAAAGTGGCCATGGCTATGGCCGAGTTGATCAAAACTCGTTATCCCAAAGACACGCTTGATGTCATTGCTTTCGGGAATGATGCATGGCCCATTGAAGTGAAAGACCTGCCATACCTGCAAGTGGGGCCCTTTCACACAAACACTGTTGCCGGCCTTCAGCTTGCCATGGATATTCTGAGACGAAAGCGTAATACAAACAAACAGATTTTTATGATTACCGATGGTAAGCCAAGCTGCCTGCGCCTTGCCGATGGCAACTATTATTTCAATTCTGTAGGCCTGGATCAGCGCATTGTGGAGCAGTGTTACACCGCAGCCCGGCAGGCCCGTAAGCTGCATATTCCGGTGACTACTTTTATGATAGCAAGCGATCCCTACCTGCAGAGTTTTGTGAGACAGTTTACATCAGCCAATCAAGGGAAGGCATATTATACAGGTCTGAAAGGCCTGGGTCAAATGATTTTTGAAGATTATAAACAAAACAGGAGAAAAAACCTCAAAGGCTAAACATGAGTGCAAAAACAAATATAACAGGCATCAGAACATTCGGAGAGCTGAAAAAGTCGGGCTATGTGACAAGAAGCATCAAGGATGAATTGAGAGAAAACCTGATTGAGCGTTTGAAAGAAGCGCAACCTGCTTTTGAAGGGATTTACGGTTATGAAACAACTGTTATCCCCGAGCTGGAGCGTGCCATTCTGTCCCGGCATAATATCAATTTGCTTGGATTGCGCGGTCAGGCAAAGACCCGCCTGGCCCGGTTGCTCGTCAACTTACTGGATGAGTGGATGCCCGTAGTGGCCGGTTCGGAAGTGAATGACGATCCCTTTGCGCCTTTATCACGTTACGCCAAAGATCTTCTTGAAAAGCTGAAAGACGAGACACCGGTTGCCTGGATACACCGCAATGAACGGTTTGCTGAAAAACTCGCAACGCCCGATGTAACGGTGGCTGACCTGATCGGTGATGTGGATCCGATCAAAGCGGCGAATCTCAAACTCTCTTATGCTGATGAACGAGTGATCCACTTTGGCATGATTCCACGTGCCAACCGTTGCATCTTTGTAATTAATGAGTTGCCCGATTTGCAGGCACGTATTCAGGTTGGACTTTTTAATATTCTTCAGGAAGGCGACATTCAGATACGCGGATTTAAACTGCGGTTTCCGCTCGATATTGAGTTTGTGTTCACTGCCAACCCCGAAGATTATACGAACAGAGGAAGTATTGTAACCCCTTTGAAAGACCGGATTGGCTCACAGATACTCACTCACTACCCTCAATCCATCGAAATAGCCCGTAAAATTACCGCGCAGGAGGTAAGATCGGATGAGGGCCGGAACAAACATATTCATGTGCCATCGCTGGCAAAAGATATGATCGAGCAGATCGGCTTTGAAGCACGGAAAAGCGAATACGTGGATGTGAAAAGCGGTATCAGTGCCCGTATGAGTATCTCGGCATATGAAAACCTGGTAAGTGCTGCAGAACTGAGAATGCTACGTCAAGGCAAAAAACAAACTACGGTTCGCCTGGCTGATTTCATGGGCATCATCCCGGCTTTGACAGGGAAAATGGAAATAGCCTATGAAGGAGAACAGGAAGGAGCACGTTTTGTGGCCGAGCACCT
>DASYGQ010000091.1:0-16205 GCA_035999585.1 Bacteroidia bacterium
ATTGGTGAGCGTAAAATATCAGCAGTAAAGGCCTAAGCCTGATTCTGAAATTAATTAATCAAACTCTAAACCCTAAACCATGTCAGAACAAAGCGGCCAGAACTTTGCCAATCATGCACGATTCGTTCCCCTTTACCATTATTTTCAGTTTGCGCTGGTGACTGCCACACTCATCGGATCTTTTGTAAATCTCACAGAGAGCATTATGCATCATGAAGGTGTGTATTCGGCATCACTCATTGCATGTCTTGCTGTGTTCTGCTCCATCGCTGTTTTTCAGTATAGGGCCTTTGCTATCCGTGCACAGGACAGAGCGATTCGCGCTGAGGAAAATTTCAGGCATTTTGTGATGACGGGTAAGCCACATGACTCACGTTTGAAAATAGGACAGGTCATTGCCTTGCGTTTTGCTTCGGATGAAGAGTTTGTGGCGCTTTCTGCCAAGGCTGCTGCAGAAGGCATGGAACCAAAGGAGATCAAAAAAGCGATTAAGAACTGGAGAGGGGATTATCACAGAGCATAAAAGCATGCAAAGAAAAGCCCGTCTCACTGAGACGGGCTTTTCTTTGTTTAAAAAAATCAAATGATTTTGCTTTCCTATTTAACCGGATAATAAATCTTGGTCAGCAGTTTCGAAGGATCCTTCTCAGTCATCGGATCGCTTACATACACTTCCCAGGGAGCGCCGCTGATTTCTTTGCCTTGTGCTTTGGCATATTCGTGGATCTGATCATGCGCAGCTTTCATGCCGATATCGTAAGGGCCGTAATAGTCAACCATCAATACATTTGATTTCGGCATTTCACGGGCTATTACATTTCCATCAGCTTTGCCTTTGGCTGAGCAGGGGACCGCAGCTTCTAGTTCCACTTTTTCAGGCGTGTATACATTGTAAATGGCCATAACAGGGCCAGCCTGTTTTATTTTCTGCTTGCGCATGGCAGCACCGATTTCTCCATATAGTTTGCCAAGTGTTGGGCCAATCTGATCAGGCGTGCAGGTTCCTTTGGCTGACATGATCTGCATGGCCTCTACAACCGTGGTTTCCACCTTGTATGTTTTGCCTGACAGTTTGCTGTATTCGGCTTGCCCGGGAGGATTCTTCATGGCAGCTACTGAAACAGAATCCAGGCTGTTCAACCCTTTTTCAAAATCAGGGCCGATCATTTTATCCATCATGAGTCCGAATATTTTTGCGATAGGACTCATGCCCATGTCAAATTTCATGAACCAGGTCACGCGGGTATCGTTGCCTTCTTTCTTAAAACGAAAGCCTGCATCGGAATTGCCTTTGCCTTCAAATTCAATGGTTGTCAGGATAGAGTCGGTGTTACTGCTGTTGACAGTAAGTTTGCCGTTGCCCACATTTTTCTGTGTGCTTTTCCAGGCGTAAGCGGCTCCCGCACCAGCTTCCGGACCCGAATAGGTCATCTGCATGTGCGGATCGAGGCGGTGCCAGGGCGACCATTTTTCCCAGTTCTTCAGGATGTTTACCTGATTGAATACAATGTCCGAAGGCGCCTTGATGAGGCGTGAACGCTCTACATAGGCATTACGGGGCATAAACAGACTGGCCACGACTAAAAGCAGGATAAGGGAAAGGACTACAATTACGATTTTTTTAAGCATGTTCATGAGGATAAAATTAGAAGAGGCAGATTGAAATAGAAATATCAGGGAGGTGTCATTTCATAGGGCTTCTTTGCCCGTTTGAAAGGTTCCGGTTTGTTGTCGCGTACAATGGGATGCTTGGAATGGCTGAACCAGACAACCTTTTTCTCAAAGGAGGCCACTTTGTTGTCGTATGTGACGCAATACATGCCGGGTTTATACTCTGCAATGTCGATGTTCGAACCATATCCACGGCTGATAATAAAACCATAGGGATTGTAAACCATGTACAATGTGTTTTCTGAAAAGGCCACCTGGAGGTTATCGTCTGTTACGTGAAATAAAACTTCAGCTTTTTTGGAAACGGAGGTGACAATGTTGGAATAATTTTTTGCCCTGGCATCTTCGGACCAGGCAATGCGGTATCTATTTTCGCCGGAAGTAAAGTGTGGAGAGTAAGAGTATTCGTTTGTTTCCAGATGAGAGTCGCCAACGACTTCGCCCACCATGACCCAATGCTCATTGAGGAATTGTTCAACGGAGAACGACATCAGCCCTTGTTGATGCAGGACTGTCCAGTGAATCCGGTTGGCACTGTCAAGTTGGATATCTGAAATTTTAGTGCTTTTCTCTTCTTTGTTCTGTTTTTTGTCATTATCTCCGTTTCCGGCAAATGAAGCATAACCCGTTAGAAGCAGGCAGGAACAAAAAAGTAAGAAAATCCGTGTCAGCCGGAGCATAGTTATTGTTTAGAACGGGTTCAAAAATACGAAGATTATGTATGCGAGGTTATGATAATATTAATAAAAATGAGTAGTTGGATTTCGTATCAGCTTGAAAGTCAGAAATAAACTTAATTTCTTTGTTTTTGAGGAAGAAGGATAATAAAATATACAATGAAATCGAAAGGGAGTTATATCTTTGGGCTTCACTCAACAATCTCAAAAAACAGGTCATGAAAAAAATCTACACCCCCCTTTTTAGGCTTACACTTCTCTGTGCATTTGCTTTTGCAACGGCCTGTGGTTCAGGTTCAAAGAAAGAAGGTTCCGGAGACGAAAAAACAGCTGAAAACGCTGTCAAAAAATACAGCAATGCGGACGGTAAATTTATGATTCAGTTTCCTGCCGAGCCTAAAGTAAGCGATCAGAAAGTGCCTACGGCAGCCGGCGATATTGAAATGCACATGTTTGTGTATGAAAAAAGTGCGACCGAGGCTTATCAGGTCATCTATTCCGATTATCCTTCGGAAATTATCAAGGCCACCAATGTTGATACCCTACTAAAAAACTCCAAGAATGGTTGTGTGAACGAGCTGAAAGCAAAGATCACGGAAGAAAAGAAAGTGGATGTGAACGGCAACCCAGGTGTATGGTTCCGGGCTAATTCAGATCAGTTTTATGTGACCTACAAGCTCTTCCTGGTAGGAAATCGCTTGTACCAGATTGGTATGCTGCGTGATGGCAGCCATGTAACAGATGAGGCTATGAAAGGCTTCATGGACACATTTGAACTGGTTAAGTCCTAAGTTTATATCTTTTATAATATCGAACCCCATGCCCAGGCATTGGGGTTCTTTTTTTGCTCGAAAATCCTTCTTTTTCCCCGAATATTGGGCTCCGGCAGCATTTTTCGAGCTGAAAAGGAACAAAAAAAATCGATTTTTGTCGGTGAATTAAAGCGATCTGTCGGATCTTGATATGAAATTTCTCAGAAAGTAGCGGTTTTTCTTGGCAGATAGGCCAGATAGCCTAACTTAGCAATCCTTTTCCAAAAAAATGCGCCTGAAAATTATTGTTACATTCGGATTTGTTCTGAACTGCCTGTTCATGCTGGCCGGATCTGAAAGAGGATCGGAGCCATCAAAGGACACCGTGCATCAGCCTTCGAATGCTTACTCGCATATCGATCGGATGTCGGAAAAACAGTTGATCGACCTGATTGATTCGCTTGTTTCCGAGAAAAGTATTCCCTGCGACCTCATTGTAAAAATCAATACTCTCATTGCCGACCGTGAGCGGCATAACCCCAAGAATGATTTCGGTTCCTTTTCTGTTTATCCTGCTGACGCAATCTATGGCAAATGGGACACGAAGAATCTGTTCTCATACAGCGCGGAGCTTTCAAAACATGATACAACTTTGATATTGAATATGTCAGGCGGGCAATCTGGCAAATTTGCATCGCCGGTGGGTGGTGTTGTCACTTCTTTTTTCGGATGGAGGGATTCGGCTCAGCATCAGGGAATAGATCTTGAGCTGCGTCGGGGAGATCCTGTTAGTTGTGCATTTGATGGTATGGTGAGGGTGGCATGCCGGAATTACGGAGGGTATGGGAATGTGGTGATTGTGAGGCATTATAACGGACTGGAAACATTATACGCTCATTTGTATAAGATCAAGGTGAAGCCGGGGGAATTTGTGTTTGCAGGACAGGTGATTGGACTGGGAGGCTCTACCGGTCATTCTACAGGCGCGCACTTGCATTTTGAAACTCGGTTCAAGGGCATTGCAATCAACCCGAAATATTTCATCTCGTTCACCGATCGTACATTAATCAGTGCACAGATTCAGCTACGGAAAACCCGCTGGGGATATGCGGCCAGTCCGGTGGGCACCAATGAATATGTTGTGCAAAAGGGAGATAATCTGTATGAACTGAGCCGTCAGTTTTCAACAACTGTGGCAAACCTGAAAGCCCTGAACGGTTTTACCCGTTATCCGAGACTGAAAGAAGGCGATAAGCTGATCGTAAGGAAACAGGAAGAAAAATAAATCAGCTCCCCAGCTGATTCAGGCATCTGGTGTATGCATCCCGCATCCCTTCGTAAATAACCAAGCGGCCGTAATTATGGGTTCTCTGTGCTTCGTTGATGGTGGCGTTGGCAGTGTTGATCTGCTCGTTGAGCCAGCGGATAATTTGCTGTAGTTGTTTCTGGTCCATGGCCTGGGGGGTGTTAATTTATTAGTTTTACGTCACCGGTCAGCCGGAAGTTTCGTTATTCACCATAATATTGTTCAAAACTTTGTTTCATGCCTCTTGCATCCGACTTTTATAGGCTTCTGAAGGAAGGGCTCGCGTTGAAACTGCCGGGTGAAGAGGCTCAGAACCGCCTCTCACGGCTGCGAAACTATTCAACCGCCGAATACCTTGCGCGCAATCCCACTCACCGCGAAAGTGCCGTCCTTATTATGCTCTGGCCGGAAGCTGATATCTGGCGCTGCCTGCTGATCCGCCGGCCTGAATACGATGGTGCTCACAGCGGGCAAATGGCCCTTCCAGGAGGAAGACGGGAACCTTCTGACGCGAATCTGCTGCAGACGGCCTTGCGTGAAACAAAAGAGGAGACAGGGGTGGAAGTGCGCGAAGCGGCTGTTGCAGGGGCACTCAGCAGTTTGTATATACCGGTCAGCAATTTCCTTGTTCAGCCTTATGTAGCGGTGCTGGAGGCAAGACCGGTGTTTCATCCTGATCCGGAGGAGGTGAGTGCCTTGCTTGATTTTGACCTGAAGCTTTTGCTGAAACCCGAAACTCTGAAGATCGGCGAGCGGATGCTTGCAAAAGGAGTAAAAGCAAGAACCCCCTATTTTGATATAGAGGGTTCTGAAGTATGGGGAGCTACGGCCATGATGTTAAGTGAGCTGGCCGCCGTGCTGGAAGTTATTTCTTTCTGAAGTCAACCACCTGGTTATCGAAACACAGATAATACAGCCCCTTATTGAAAGAGGCCACATCAATGTCTTTCCCATAGCCTTTCTTGACAATATTGCCATAGGCATCGTAAACCTCATACATGGATTCTCCCGACAGCATCACCTGCTTGGCATCCTTCGATGCGGCAAAGGTAAGCGGCGTGGCAGCAGAATTCAGTGTGATTTCCTTGGTGTATTTGATAGTCCCGCCAAAACCGATCTGTTTCACACGGAAACGGTTAATACCCGAGTGAGGAGATACCTGGAATTTGTAGTCGTGTTTTTCCGGAGAACCTTCGCCCATGATTTCACCGACGTTGATCCATTTGTTCCAGCGGTATTGTTCAATGATAAAGGGAAGTGAGCCCTGCTCATTTTTAACCGACCAGGAAATAGTACCCTGATCGTTTACATTGATGGATAAAGGTTCAAAAGTGGCTTTGGGTTTCAGCGCTTCCGGATTCAGGACTTTAGGTGTGCAGTCGTCTTTGTGTTTGATCTCAACCTTCACTTCAGTTCCCGGTTTGATCTGAAACTGAGAAAAATCAATTTCAAAAGCGCTGGAATTAATCTCGTCCGTAGTCACCTGCCCGTTGATCAACACTTCGTATGTACAAAAACCAACGCCGCTGCCAGCAAATCCGTTCTGGACGTAAAGGTTTTTGTTCTGATATTTCCCTTGTATCACAATGGTTCCGGCAAAGGATGCCACACAGGATATGCAAAGGGCAAGTACCGATACGATTGTTTTTTTCATCTTATTAGGTGTTATACGATTCAGCTACAGACAAAACTAATGAATTAATCGCCCGAATCCAAGTTTTTATTCGAAAAAAAACCAAGATGGTCGAAGCGTCTCAAACACCTCTTTTTCAGTGCATTAATTTGATAATCAGGAATATAAGGGAGTAGATGGCAATGATTGTCAGGATAAGCTTAGGAGCCACTCCTTTGAAGTGCCGGAGTGTGACGGATTTGTCTTTCCGGTATGCCCAGATCAGGGCTACGATAAAGACAATTGTAAAACAAATCGCGAAAATAATCTGGCCTTTGGTAAAATGCACGGATGTTATTTTAAACAAAGGTAAAAGAATATTTACCGATATCCGGTCTCACCTTACATCTCCTTTTTTTCTGTCATTTATCACCCTGGCAGGCTAATGAAAGACTTCCTCTTCTATCTTTGATCTGAATTTGTTTTTTATGGCGCTCCTGCGCATCCCTGAACTATGCGTAAACTGTTTTTGTTCTTTCTTTTTTTTGTGACCATGCTCTGCAGTGCTTTCTCCGGACGCTTTGAGCGGGGCATGGAAGCTCTCCGCATTTACAATTATTTCCGCGCCAAGCAGCTTTTTGAAAAGACTCTGAAGCGACACACCCCAGGTGCTGCTTACGGGCTGAGCACGATCTATTCTCGGGCCGACAATCCTTTTCACAATATTGATTCTGCCTACCGCTACGTACTTCTCGCTGAGTCTTCTTTCAGTCATGCCAAAGCGGGAGAGATCAAACGCTGCCGGCGCTTCGGTATCGGCGATTCATCGATTGCCGGTCTCCGGGCTATCATTGACCGGGAAGCATTTGACGATGCCTCGAAAAAAAACACGCCTGAAGCCTTTCAGAAATTCATAACAGTGCATGAAAAGGCTTCTGAAATGAGTGAAGCCATCGCCCAGCGGAACAAGCTTGCTTTTCTCCGTGCCGATAGCACGAACTCCTATGTCGTGCTCAAAGCATATCTTGAAAAATATCCGGATGCCCGTGAAGCAGTCAAAGCCCGCGAACGCTATGAACTGCTTCTTTTCCAGGCGCTCACTGCCGATGGCTCGGAAAAATCTTACGCCACCTTTGTTGCAGAACACCCTCAAAGTCCTTACCGCCAGGAGGCTGAGAATGTAATCTTCTCCCTCTGCGTCCCCAAGAATACGGTGGAGCAATACCATGCTTTCATCCTGAAATACCCTTCTAACCACAATGTGGAATCGGCCTGGCACAATATATATACGCTTTCCACCAGTGACTTTTCAGCCAAAAGTCTTCATGCCTTCAAAGAAAAATTTCCTGATTATCCATATCAGCAAACGGTCAACCGTGACATCAACCTGGCCGCCACTGTTTTTTATCCGGCCAGGCAAAACAACCGCTGGGGCTTTGTGGATTCCACCGGGGCCGAGAAAATCGGCTTCGTGTATGAGTTTGTCGACAGGTTCTCGGAAGGCCTTGCCGAAGTGGGCTTGAACGGCCGGAGCGGATTCATCAACAAAGCCGGGAAGGTGCAGATTCAGCTCGACTACGAAGAAGTGGAGCCTTTCAGCGGGGGACTATCCATCGTGAAAAAAAATGGCAAAACCGGAGTCATCAATAAGGTGGGCAAGATCGTCGTGCCTTTCCTTTATGAAGAGATCCATGATTTCAGCGAAGGACTGGCTGTGATCATGAAAGGAGAGAAATACGGTTACGTCGAAAAAGACGGGAAGGAGTTTATTCCCTGCATTTATTCCAGCGCGCAGGATTTCTCGGAAGGTTTTGCAGTTGTTGAAATGGAAGGAATCTTCGGTTTCATCAACCGCAGCGGCAGTCTCGCTGTATCCCTGCAGTTTGAATGGGCTGAGCATTTCATCAATGGCAGGGCACGGGTAAAGAAAGAAGGGAAGTACGGTGTCATCAATACCAAAGGAGAATTTCTGGTGCCCTGTAATTACGATTTGCTCAATGAATTTTCGGAAGGTTATACGCTGTTTGTCAAAGGAAAAAAATTCGGATTCATGGACAGCACCGGAAAGGAAGTGATTGAGCCGGAATATGACTATTCCGCTGACATTGCTGCCATGAACGGTTTTCATAACGGACTTGCCAAAATAGAAATCGGGCACAAAAAGGGATTCATAGACACACGTGGTAAAATAGTTATTCCACGAGATTATGAAGATATCAGTTATTTCAGTGAAGGCTATGCTGCCGTTTTACGACGTGGAAAATGGGGGTATATCGATCGAAAGCTGCATCTGAAGATTGATCACGAGTTCGAATTCGCAGGCCAGTTCATGAACGAGATAGCCCGGGTGAAAAAGAAAGACCATTTTGGATTCATCGATAAAAAAGGAAAGCCTGTCATTCCCCTGGAGTATGACGATGCCAGCGATTTCAAAGAAGGCCGCTGTTTCGTTACAAAAGATAGTAAAATGGGAATCATTGATGCAAACAATACATTCATCCTCAACTGCGAATACGATAAGATCAAACCCCTGGAAGGCAGCAATCATTGCCTGATGCTTGAAAAAGCAGGAAAAATGGCCTATTTCAGCCTGAGTGAATCAAAGATTTTCTGGAAGGAAGACGGGTTCTGAATCTCTATGCTGAGGCCTCAGAATTTCAGATGCACAAAAATGCGCCCGAAATTCTTGCTGTCTTTTTCCAGCCGGTGGTATCTGTTTTTAATCGCCGGTTGCTCAAAAAAACGGATCACACGTTTCTTCAGCTGTCCGCTTCCTTTCCCGGGAATCACTTCAATCAAAGGAATTTTCTTTTCCAGGGCCTCTTCAAACACATCATTCAGGGCTTTCTCAATAGACCGGCTGTCGTTGAAAATATCGTGCAGATCCAGTTTGAGTTTAGACATGGAATAGAATGGCGTATGAAAAATGGAAGATTGATCAGCCTACTTTGAGCTTGCGGCCGACCTGCAGATTGGTATTGGCTTTGATGCCGTTCATGCGGCAGAGCAGGGTCACAGAGGTGCCGTAACGACGGGCAATGATAGACAGAGTATCGCCTTTGCGGATGTTGTAATAACGAACGTAAGAAGGTTTGCCATGCGGACCGTTCACGCGTGCTGTATATGTGCCGGCGCCGTAAGTATAGCGCTTGGACGCATAATCAAAGGTCTTGCGTGTCACCAGAAGCGTATCACTCTTGAGCTTAAATTCGGCAAAGTTCACGAGGTCGTTCGGATCGATGGGCATGCCTTTGTAACGCACTTCGAAGTGGAGGTGACTTCCGAATGAATGTCCTGTATTGCCACCCAGTCCGATGATCGTGCCGGCATCCACATCCTGCCCGGCTTCCACCAGCAGTTTGGAAAGGTGTGCATAATAGGTCTCCAGTCCGTTAGCATGGCGAATGATCACCACATTGCCATAAGATTTGTTTCGTTTGGCAATCCGCACTTTGCCTTCAAAGGCGGCATGTACCGAATCGCCTATCTCGAGTTTCACATCCACACCAAAGTGCGGCTGGCCGTGACGGTAACCGAAATTGGATGTGGTATTGCCTTTGAACGGATGCACATAACCGCAATACTGAGGGTCGTTTACAAGTATGTGAAGAGAGTCTTTGAAATTGGCGAGATCCATTTTCTCCACCACATGAATGACAGAGGTATCGAAGTCGGCATAAATCTCATAAGCCGGAAATTTCAGAAGGGAATCGTTTACGCTGAGCGCTTTTGAAATATCTCCTTTGACAGTGTCTTTGTGAGTGGGTTCGGTGCTGGTAATCTTGTCGTTTGAGGAAGGGGAAAGAGCATGTCCTGCAAAGGCGTTAAGCCCAAGCAGGAATAAGGCAAGAATGAATATGCTTCTTCTGGTCTTCAAAATATTGTTCAGGATCAGGGTCCATGTTTTCAAACTAAGATGCGCGAAGATAATGAAATATCCGAAAAAACAAATCTTTTTTTAATGAACACCGGTTTTTTAATAAAGCCCTGTTTGGCAGGATTGACAGGCTATTCAGACCATGATCGGATATTCTCATGGAAATGCGCTCTTTATAGAACGGTTCGGTTTGAGAAAAAGTATCTGACTGGAAAGAATTGCGAAGCTCATGTATCACGCTTTCTTTGATGTGATTTAAAGGGATTGCTAACTTTGCCAAAAATAAATTGAAAATGAAGACAGCAGAAATCGTTACCGAAAAAGGAACTATGAAAGTGGAGTTCTATGAAAAAGATGCTCCGAATACAGTCAAGAATTTTTGCGACCTCGCCAAGAAAGGTTTTTACGACGGCCTTCTCTTTCACCGTGTCATCCCCGGCTTTGTGATCCAGGGTGGTTGTCCAACCGGAACCGGCAGCGGCGGACCGGGTTATAAAATCAAATGCGAGCTGACCGGCGAAAATCAGTATCACGACCGCGGTGTTCTTTCCATGGCACATGCCGGAAGAGATACCGGCGGATCCCAGTTCTTCATCTGCCTCGGCCGCGATCATACCAAGCACCTCGACCGCCAGCATACCTGCTTCGGAAAAGTGGTTTCCGGACTTGAAACAGTGGATGCCATACGTCAGGGTGATACCATTGAGAAAATCACCATTCACGAAAGCTAAACAGTAAAAAAATGGCTTCAGCGGATTACCCTCTGAAGCCATTTTCCTTTTCTGCCTGCCTCTGAGCCTTTTCATTGGCCCCGAAATACCTTTCATCTGCTTCTGCCGCCACTCGTGTAAATGGGTCAACCATCTGCTTTTGCCTCCGTAAACAAAGGAAAGGCAATAACCGGGTGAATGCATAATTGATTTAAGGCTATATTTGAATAACCGGTTGATCCTAAAAACACTTTCATGAGAAAATATGCCCTGAGTTTGCTGCTGTTGCTGTGTTGTTCCTTTACCTGGGCTTCAGGAAATGCGCCGGCCTATAAATTTGCACTCGACCTGACGCATGTCAGCAACAACAAGCTCACCGTAGTGCTTACTCCACCTCCCATCACCAGCTCCGAAGTGATGTACCGGATCCCTAAGATTGTACCGGGCACTTATGAGATCTATGACTTCGGACGTTTTGTCTCTGAATTCAAAGCCTTTGATGCAACAGGCAAAGAAATGAAGGTGGAGCATCCCGACATCAACAGCTGGAAAATCAGTGATGCTACGCACCTCGCAAAAATCTCCTACCTCGTTGAGGATTCCTGGCACACCAGCCAGGGAGCTCCTGTCGTATTTGAACCGGCCGGCACCAATATCGAAGAAAACAAAAATTTTGTGCTCAACAACCATGGCTTTTTTGGTTATTTCGACGGCATGAAGAAACTTAGTTATGAACTAGACATCACCAAACCCGAGGGGTTTTACGGATCGAGCAGCCTGATGGATGTTCACAGCAATGGCAATACGGATGTGTACACCATTGCCGACTATATGAAACTTGCCGATGCACCCATCATGTACTGCATCCCTGATACCACCACCGTAAATGTCGGTGGTGCTCATATTCTGATCTCTTCCTATTCCCCCAATCACATTGTTCATTCAGGTTATATCGCCGAAAATATTTCTGAAATACTGAAGGCTCAAAAAGAATACCTGGGTGGAAAACTTCCCATAGAGAAATATGCTTTCATCTTTTATTTTGATGATAAACCCACACTTTCCGGAAACAGCGGCGCACTTGAACATAATCTCTCCTCTTTTTATGTCCTGCCCGAGATCAAAGAAGATTTCCTGAAACAGACCCTGCGCGATGTGGCTGCGCATGAATTCTTTCACGTAGTGACTCCGCTCAGCATTCACTCGGAAGAGATTGCCGATTTTGATTTCATCGTCCCCAAAATGTCGGAGCACCTCTGGCTCTATGAAGGAATGACCGAATACTCGGCAGGCCTCGTGCAGATCAAATACGGGATTATCGACCTGAATGCCTACCTGAGCATGATCCACGAAAAAATTGTGGCGGCCTCCAAATTCAACGACAAGCTGTCCTTTACCGAAATGAGCAAGCATGTAGTTGAAAAGGAATATCACGACCAATACAACAACGTATACCAGAAAGGAGCCCTCATCGGCATGTGTCTCGATATACAACTGCGCAAGCTCTCCGGCGGGAAATACGGCATTCAGGAAATGCTGCACGATCTGTCTAAGACTTACGGAAAAGAAAAAGCATTTAAAGACAATGAACTGTTTGATGCGATCGTCAGGCTGACCTATCCGGAGATCGGCGATTTCTTCCGGAAGTATGTAGCCGGCGGAGAGCCTCTTCCATACCATGATCTGCTCGCTTATGCCGGAATTGATTTTGAGGCTGTGCGCAAAACAAAAGGCATCACACTCGGCAGTTTTGACCTGGGTTACGATGAGCAGGAAAAGCATTTCATCGTGGCCGGCACTTCCCAGCTTGATGCTTTCGGAAAGAAAATGAAGTACCAGACCGGTGATCAGATTATCACCTTCAACGGAACGGAACTCACCCTTACGAATGCGCAGGATCTGATTATGAAATTTGTGATGAACGCCAAAGAGGGAGACGAACTTCGCATGGAAGTATTACGTGCAGGACGCAAAGGAAAGATGAAAAAGAAAACCCTGCATGCCAAGCTGTTTTCTGTGGAATCGGAAGAGATGAATGTGCTCACGGCTGTTCCGGATGATCAGCTTACACAGGCCCAGAAGGATTTCCGGAAGGCCTGGATCAATCAGTAAGAAGCTCTTGAATTTTTTGTCAGCATGATGAACCGAAAAGCGATCTATTGGCTTTGCAACATAGGAGGATGGTTTCTGTATGTCCTCCTGTATGCCTTGCTCAATTTGAATAAAGCTTTGAATGAAGACAAGAAAATATGGCTTTGGTTTGTGATCTTCTTCTTCGGCCTTTTTTTCTCCCATGTATACAGATATCTGATTGTTCGCTTTCAGTGGCTTCAGATGCAAATCAGTCAGGTTATTCCCCGCCTCATTTTATCATGCCTGAGTTTTGCCGTTGTGCTGGCTTTCATTACGGTAAGCACTCAGGTTGCCCTGTATCTGATGAATGCCTCCCCGGGTACGGAAGCTTCCACCATTGCTCTCAGTCAGGTATATGTATCTACCATTCTCGGATACCTTCTTATTTTTGTATTGTGGACCGTCATCTATTTTGCCGTTCACTATTTTCTGAATTACAAGAATGCCGAAATCGAGAATCTCAAATGGCAGGCTTCGATTACCGAAATTGAGCTGAACAAACTGAAGTCGCAACTCAATCCTCATTTTGTTTTCAATTGCATGAATTCCATCCGGGCTCTTGTTGATGAAGAACCGGCCAAAGCCAAGGAAGCCGTGACACAGCTTGCCAATATCCTGCGTAACACATTGATGATGGGACGCAGCAGACTGGTTCCTTTCGGCGAGGAGATGAAAGTGGTGAAGGATTACCTGGCCCTGGAAAGCATACGGCTCGAAGAGCGGCTGGAGGTAAGTATGGATATTGCACCTGAGAGCAATACCTTTGAGGTGCCGCCCCTGATGCTTCAGACACTTGTTGAAAATGGCATCAAGCATGGCATTGCCAGACTGACGGGCGGAGGCAAACTCGATATCCGTTCGCGTGTGGAGGCTGATGGACTGCACATCGAGATCAGGAACAGCGGACAATACAAAGGCAATACGGATTCCGAAACGGGCTTCGGCATTGTCAATACACTGCAGCGCCTTTCGCTCCTGTACGACGGGAAAGCGCGTTTTGAAATCGCCAATGAAACAAACGATACGGTAATCACACAACTCTTAATTCCAAAACTATGAGAGCACTGATCATTGATGACGAACGTCTGGCCCGCCAGGAACTGAAATCGTTGCTGAGTCAATACCATGAAGTGGAGGTGGTGGGTGAATGCAACAACGCCGAATCAGCCATTCAGAAAATTGCTGAGCTGATGCCTGATCTTATTTTCCTGGACATTCAGATGCCAGGCAAAAACGGGTTTGAACTCCTTCAGGAGCTGTCAACTGTTCCCGAAGTGGTGTTTGTAACAGCTTATGACGAGTATGCCCTGAAAGCTTTTGAAGTGAATGCGCTGGATTACCTGCTCAAGCCTGTGCAGCAGGCTCGTCTGGGAGAAACCATCCGCAAAATCGCCGGACGGGAAAAAGCCGTTCAGAAATCGGAAGTCAGCGTTCAAAGCCCGGCAGGCATCCTTCATGAGACGGATCAGGTATTTGTTAAGGACGGCGAGAAATGCTGGTTTGTGAAACTGGAAGATATCCGCTTGTTTGAATCGGAAGGCAATTATGTGCGTATCTGCTTTCAGACACACCGCCCCCTTATCCTGCGATCACTCAATTACCTCGATGAGCGGCTGGACAATAAAGTGTTTTTCCGGGCCAGCCGAAAGCACATTATCAATTTAAGATGGATTGACGGGGTTGAGAACTGGTTCAATGGCGGCCTCATGGTGAAGCTCAAGGGCGGGGAGCAGGTGGAGATATCCAGGCGACAGGCGTCGCGTCTGAAAGAGATGATGAGCCTTTGAGGTTCAGGCCTCCGAATCATCCTCTTCTTCAAGTCTTACTTCATAAGGAATGAAGATAAAGCCCGCCAGCCCGGCCAGCACCAGAAGAAGCATGTAGAAAGAAGGTTCCTGAAACAATTGCATGTGCGTTTTCTTTGCACAAAGAACAGCTTTGAATATTAAGGTTGCATGAAGTTGAAGTTATCATGTGCTTATTTTGCGTCTTTTTGTCATCTCTCCGAAAGCAATTGCCCGGGCGAGATCCTTTGAGTGATCATTATCCATTCTTTCGTCTGCCCAAGGGTGTCTTTCCCGCAGTTTGCTCAATCAAACCCGCAGTCTGATCAATAGTGTTATTTTCATTCTTTTTTTTCGGTATCATTACCACGTCAGGTAACCTGAATCACATGATTTCAGGCAGGCCGGCACGAAAACCCGTGAACAAATATTTGAAAACGATTATTGCGGGACTGGCAATTCTTATCAGCCTGCTGCTGCACTGGCATGTGTTCAGGGAAGAACTGATCGGATACCATGTTTGGCGTCAGGCACAAACCCAGACAACCATTCAGAATTTCGCTGACAAGGATATGAATATCTTCAATCCGAGGATCAACAATATGATGTATGGCAGCGACATCTACCGCATGGAGTTTCCTCTGATGCAATGGCTAATCGCCCTTTTTTACAAAATATTCGGCAGCTACCTGGTTATTACCAGGGTGGTCAGTTTTCTGATCGGTCTGTTCAGCATGGCTGGAATGTACAAGCTTGCTCAAAGCATATTTAAAGAACCTTTTGCCGGAAGCATTGCCCTCTGGACTTTTTGTTTTTCGCCTGTATTCTATTACTACACCCTCAACCCGTTTTCCGATAACCTTTCGCTTTGTTTTGCGATCTGGGGACTGGCGTTCTTTTTCAGGAATTTGAAAACAAACTCCGGCTGGATGAGCCTTTCAGCTTTGATATGCCTTTCCTTTGCGGCACTTTGCAAATTACCTTTCATTGTCTTTTTTGCGTTGCCCGCAACACGTATTATACTGGATGCCCGTAAAAATGGCCTTGCTCCCAATCCGGGTGTATGGAAATCTGTCATGTGCTGCGGCGTGGTCTTATTGCCTGTTGTAGCCTGGTATGGTGCGGTGATTCCTTCCTGGATGGACAAAGGAAATGGAGTGGTGGCAGGGCTGGCTGGAGGCGCCACCTATCAATGGTCGCAGATTCCGGACATTCTTTTTCATAATGCTGTTTCAACCCTGCCCGAGTTGCTCCTGAACTATGGCTCATTATTGTTTTTCTTTGCAGGCTTTTATTTCCTGGTAAAGGAAAAGAAGCAGAAGGATTTTCTCTTTCCTTACCTTGCGATTTGCGGTGCTGCTGTGCTGGCTTATTTCTTTTTCGAGATGAATATGATTGCGAAGGTGCACGATTATTACCTGTTTCCTTTCCTTCCTTTGCTGTTTCTGATTGTTACGTATGGAGCGCTTCGTCTGCTCGCCTCACACAAAAAGGCCTGGAGATCACTGGCGTTTTTTGCGCTTTCCATTCTTCCGCTCACAGCTTTCCTGAGAGCGGATACACGCTGGAACCGGGAGAATCCCGGGTTCAATCGCGACATGCTGGTATACCACAAGGCGATCGAAGCGAAAATTCCGGTTGGATCGTTTTGTATTGCCGGTAATGATGAATCAGGTCATATTC
>DASYGQ010000097.1:0-3456 GCA_035999585.1 Bacteroidia bacterium
CAATATGAAATCCCGGAGAGAGGCACAGGATCTGAGCATCTCTCTTTCAAAAATCAGTTTTGTTGCAACCCTTGTGGTTATGTGCATTCTTGTTCTTTTCCCTTCGGCAATTTTCTGCTCTGTTTTCGGTCCTGAATTCACCCAATTGCCTCATGTTATCCTGCTGCTCAGTCTTGGCATCAGTGCATTCGGACTCAGTTGCATTTACAGTCATTATTTTTCGGGGATCGGAAAAATGCATATCAGTTCCTACAGCTCTGTGGTGGGCTTTTCAGTTACTCTTATTGCCGGAGTTCTGCTTATTCCCCGCTATAACATCTATGGTGCTGCCCTCACAGCCTGCTGCTCCTATCTGGCTTCGGCCATTTACCTGACCATTCGTTTCCGGCAGGAAACAGGGAGAAGCTATTCTGATTTATTGCTGTCGTATACCGGCCTGGTATCATCCATCAAAACCCTAGGAAACGATGTGCGGAATTAGCGGAGTGATCAGTCTGCAAGGCCTCCGGGTAAACCCTCAGGCACTGAAACGCATGAACGATGCCATCCGCCATCGTGGCCCCGATGGAGATGGCTTTCTGTTTTTCAGGGATGAAGTGTTCAGCACCGCCTATGGTGATGACACTCCCGAACATGTGCGTCATTCTTCTGCCGCTTTTGCTCCTGTCACTCATATTCAATCCCTTCAGGGAGTTTTTCGTTTCGGTTTTGCCCATCGCCGTCTGGCCATCATCGATCTTGGGGAAAACGGACATCAGCCTCTTTGCAACGCTGAAAAAAACACATGGATCACTTACAATGGTGAAATCTACAATTACATTGAACTCAAGACCGAACTGCAAAGCAAAGGCCATAAATTCCTGACAAGAACGGATACAGAAGTGATCCTTGCCGCTTACAAAGAATGGGGCAGCGATTGTGTGTTACGCTTTAATGGCATGTGGGCCTTTGTTCTGTTTGATGCAGAAAAGAATATCTTCTTCGGATCGCGTGACCGTTTCGGCGTGAAGCCCTTTTACTACTATACCAATCCGGAGTATTTCATTTTTGCTTCTGAACAAAAAGCCCTGCTGAAGCATCCCTCCGTCAAAAGCGGAATCAATGCAAAGGCCCTGGCCGATTACTTCGTGGCAGGAGAAATAGAATATCAGCAACAAGGCCTGTTTGAAAACATTCTGGAACTTTTTCCGGCCACTTCGTTTACACTGGAGCTGAATGGCGGCGCTTTTAAAAAGTGGACCTATTACTCCCTGAAAACCACATCACGATTTGAGCGTTTCGACCGCGAACGGTTTAACGAATACCGCGACCGTTGTGAAACACTTGTCAAAGATGCTGTTCGGCTCAGGCTTCGGTCGGATGTGCCTGTGGGTTCCTGCCTGAGCGGAGGTATAGACAGTTCCGCCATCGTTGGCCTGATCAAAGCTCTTTCATCTGAAGGTGACCATCCGGGGACACAGCTGGAAACATTCACGGCATCCTTCCCTGAAAAAGAATTTGATGAAAGCCACTGGGCGATTCTTGCAGCCAGACAGGCCGGAGCGAACAGCCACCTGAGCGTTCCCTCCCGCGGCGAGCTGATGCAGGATATCGAATCTCTCATTTATTCACAGGACGCCCCCATCTGGAGCACGAGTACGTATGCACAGTTCAGGGTGATGAGGCTGGCAAAGGAAACAGGCATCAAGGTGATACTCGACGGCCAGGGTGGTGACGAACTCTTTGCCGGATACCCGCCCCATTATACCTGGTATCTGGGTGACCTGGTCAGAAGCTTCAGCTTTGGCAAAGCCCTGAATGCAGTGCGCGAGCAGGGACGCTTTCCGGGAAACATGATGGGGCTCACCAAAGACTACCTGAAGCTGAAAGCCATTCATAAATTGCCGGTCGGCCTTCAGATGCGTATTGGTTCCGGTTATTTCAGGGATCTCGAATATCTTGATGAAGGGCTGTTGGACCAGTACAAACATACCCTTTCTGAAAAAAAGGACACCGCCCCACGTTCGCTGAATGATATCCTGCTGAAGGAATTTGTGAATACCCGCCTCAAAGGTTATCTCAAATGCGAGGACCGCTCCTCCATGTGGAACTCGGTGGAGTCCCGCACACCATTTGCCGACGATCATCCCCTCATTGAATACGTATTCAGCATACCCGGCAATTATAAAATACACCAGGGAACCCACAAATACCTGATGCGTCAGGCTTTGCAGAAATACATTCCCCCGCCTATTCTCCAGAGAAAGGACAAAATGGGTTATGCCAGTCCGAACAACAAATGGGTGAGCGACATGCGGGAAGAAATGAGGCCGTATTTCACTGATGTGTTGCGCCCCTATTTCAGAATGGACAAGCTTATGAAGGATTACGATTCCTTTTTTGATATCGGCGGAAAACCTGAAAACGGACGGGTATTTAAATTCATGGTGTTTGCCGTGTGGATGAAAGTCTTTGAACTGAAATAGATCCAGGGGGATGAAATCATCAGGGGGCCAATTTATTTACCTTCACCCTGAATTCTTCAAATTTTACCGATAATTTATATAGATTAGGGGAGCAAATATAGATTTCACCTTATTTTTGTGAGAACCCCGGCTATCTCATTGTATACTCGCAGCCGTCCAATCTACCCGTATGAAGGAACTCTATACTTTTCTGATCCATTTGAAAAACAATCACCTCGAAGATGCAGCCCGGGAAAGCATCCGGATTTCGCGTGAGGTTGATTTCCCGCTGATGCGCAGGTACATGCATATCCCTGTTGAGCAATTGTTGCCGCAATCGATGAAAAGCATTGTTGAAATGACCGATGACATCGTCGACGGATCTTATCTTGACAAACAAAAGGAAGGCTTGCGGAAGCTGGAGGAGGGTCGTGTGGAAAACATTCCCAAGGAAGACATTACACCGGCAGACCTTGTGATGATTTTTGCAATCAGGCGGGCTGCCTTCCGCAAATTCATTCCGGGCTATACGAACGATGTATCAACAGCCATGACCATTCTGGACGAGCTGGAGGGCATCCTGATGCAGGTTCAGACAATGGCATTCGAAATGTTGTTTAAGTGGGAGAAGCAGATCGAAGATGAGTTACGCAAATCAAACCTCTTTCTGACGGCTGTTCTTGAAAATATTCCGGATATGATTTTTGTGAAAGACGCAAAAGACCTGCGCTTTGTTCAATTCAACAAGGCCGGGGAGCAATTGCTTGGTTTTTCAAAAAATGACCTGCAGGGCAAAAACGATTATGATTTTTTTCCAAAGGAACAGGCTGATTTCTTCATACAAAAAGACAGGGATGTGCTCAACAGCAAAGTAATGCTGGATATAGCCGAAGAGCCCATTCAGACAAGGCACAAAGGCCAACGCTGGCTGCATACAAAGAAGATACCGTTGCTTGGTGAAGACGGAACACCTCAATTTCTTTTAGGCATTTCAGCCGATATTACCGACATG
>DASYGQ010000156.1:0-6234 GCA_035999585.1 Bacteroidia bacterium
GAATATCAGCCGCAAACAAATCTGGAGCCAGGGACAGGGAATTGATAACCGGTGCTGGATTCCGATGTATGATGAGATGAACGATAAAATGACCACCGAACTGATTGTTACTTTCGATAAAGACTATAAGGTATTGTCGAACGGGGCGAAAATCTCAGAGAAGGAGAATAAGGATGGAACAAAGACATGGCACTACAGCATGTCCCACCCGCATGCTCCATATCTTGTCATGCTCGGAATCGGGAAATACGATATCAAGGAAACGCATTCGAAGTCCGGAGTCCCCATGCACCTTTATTACTATCCTGAGTGGAAGGACAGGGTGGAGGCCACTTATAAGTATGCCGAGAATATGGTGGATTTCTACGAAAAGGAAACGGGTGTAAAATACGGCTGGGAGGGATACTCGCAATTGCCAGTTCAGGATTATATGTTCGGCGCTATGGAAAACACCACAGCTACGGTCTATGGCGATTTTTATTTTGTTGACAACAGGAGTTTTCTCGACAGGCCTTATGTGGGAGTGAACGCACATGAATTGGCCCACCAGTGGTTCGGAGATTTGGTGACAGCCCGCAGCGATGCCCATCACTGGCTTCAGGAAAGCTTTGCCACTTATTGCAATGAAATGTTCGAACGTGAGGTTTTCGGACAGGATTATTTTGATTGGGCCAGAAGAGATGCAAATAACAAGTCGCTCGATGAATCTTTAAAGAACAAGTTTCCCATAGCCAACAGTGAGGCCGGATCTATCCGCCACTATCCCAAAGGAGCTTTCGTCCTGAATATGCTGAAATATGTATGCGGAGGCAGGGAAGCCTATAATAAGGCAATACACAGTTACCTGGAAAAACACAAATACGAGAATGTGGATTCCCATGACCTCCTTATTTCCTTTGAAGAAACGCTTGGCTTTTCCTTGGATTGGTTCTGGGAGGAATGGGTGTTGAAAGGCGGTGAGCCGGATTATCATGTTTCTTTTCACGAATTGCCAGGGTATGCCGAATTCACTGTCTTACAAGCGCAGGAGCTTTCCGAAATAACAGGGCTTCCCACTTCTGCTTCCAACGCCGTCAATGCAGTTACTGCCGATCCTTTTGTGAGTGAGCGCTCACCTGCCGAATACAGGCCGGCGGGCTTGTTCAAAATGCCTGTTTGGTTTGAAGTGCATTATACCGATGGCTCTTCTGACAAAAGGCAGGTATGGATTGAGAAGCAGACGGAAACCGTCAGGATTCCCAATACTGCAAACAAGAAAGTGGAGTATGCCTTGTTTGATCCCAACAATGAAATTCTGAAATCGGTTTCTTTCCCCAAGAACTTTGACCAGCTCGCTGCTCAGGCACTCAAAGCGGAGCATATGCTTGACAGGTACGATGCCGTAGGTGCCATGCGCACAATCCCCATTGCGCAAAAAAGAAATGTCCTGCTGAATGTTTTTGCACACGAAAAATTTCATGCCGTAAAAGTGGAAATCATTGCCCAGCTGGCAGGTGATACGGATCCCGCAACCATTCAAATGCTCAAGACGGCTATGCATGACAAACAGACCCTTGTCCGTCGTGCAGTTCTTCAGCAAGTTCGCGGATTGAGCCCGGAACTGATACCCGATGCAGAATTGCTGCTCCGCGATTCGTCCTATGAAACGGTTGCCCTTGCCCTGGACATTCTTCCTTTACAGAATCCGGCCCGTACCAGGGATTATCTGGAAACGACCAAAGGCGTACAAGGAACACTTGGCCGTAATGTGGAAATAAAATGGCTGGAGGTGTCTTATAATCTTTCGGGAGACAAGCAATATGCCGACAGGCTCATTGCTTATTGCAGTAACTCTTATGAGTTTCGTACACGCGTTAACGCTGCACAGGCAATCAAGCGCCTGAACTATTATGATCCATTGCTTATTGAATACCTGGTGGATGCTGTCCAAAGCCCGAATGGCCGGCTTGCAGGTCCTTGCGGTGAGACGCTGAAAGCGTTTTATGAAATGAACAAATACCGTAAGAGTATTTCGGATTATGTTTACTCACAGAAGCTGGAAGGATGGCAGCTTACCGCTGTCCGCAAATATGTCAACTGAAGTTTTAGGATGTTCTGAAAATACGGCTCTTCCTATCGGATGCATCAGGGAAGTATAATCTGTGACTGAAGGCTCCATGCTTCTGCCTTTTCAGCAAACAAAATTTTAGTCTTCGCCCAGGTTATGCGAAACAGTTCCGACTGACGATAGGCTTCCAGTCTGTTTTCGCTGATCCACCGGCTATGCGTGAAAAAGATGGAAGGGTTTGCGGTGTCCCGGAATAATTCGAGGTATGCGCAGCCTTCAAAAGCCCTGATCTTTTCTTTTGAAGATTCAAATACCTCCATGAATTCGTTTTCTTTCCCCGGGAGGAAATGCATTTTAACGATTCGTGTCAGAGCGGAACTCGATGCGGATGGTTTCATTCATCGTCTTTTTTAATGCTTTTACTGCGCTGCCCTTGTTTTGTGCAATTTCAAGATATCCCGATGAATTAAAAAAAGCGAGCATCTCACCATCAGCCACATCGGAATATTTCGTAACAATCTTTTCTATGTTATAGCCTGCAATTTCAATTGTGAAGCTTCTTCCTTTCCCGGTATCCCGGAAAACAGCCTGTGTAATATCGGTGACCAGATTGCCAACGGAATCGATGTATATGATATTGCCTCTGATATTCAAATCACCGGGAGGCTGATTGAGCCTGCTCCGCTGATGGAGCTGTTCTTTTTTCTTTCCAATAATTTCAAGTGTTCCGCCGCGGGCCAGGTGACAGGCTGCTTTTACAAACAAATCCCGTGTTGGAAAAGTAAGGGTGTTCGTATCTTGTCTTAGATTAAGCTCGACAATGAGTTCCGGATTTTTTGGAAAGATGAGGGAAAACAAACCATTGTCGTTTCCGATGAAATAATGGCCATCATACAGGATGCCAACATGGGGGTGCTCAATTGTACTGATGGCATTTACAGCCACAATGTGAATTGTGCCTTTGGGAAAGTGCGGATAGGCATTGGAAAAAATATAGGCGCCTTGCAGAATATCGCAGGGAGGAATCAGGTGGCTGATGTCAATAACCTGGCTTTCCGGAAGTTCCTGATAAATAGAACCCTTCACTGCGCTCACGTAATGGTCCTTCAATCCGAAATCAGAGGTAAGCGTGATGATAGCCATTGGGGCGTATTGCTGTTGATAATTTTAATCAGGAATAAGCGCTAAATTACGTTAATTTGTCGCTGTAAAATTAAGAATTTCGCAAAGCAAATTACATTGGCAGAACGAGTTATTGATATCAAATCGGTTGACCCGGTAGAGATTTATGGTGTTAACGATGCCAAACTGGATCAGATCCGCAACTATTTCCCGAAACTGAAACTGATTGCACGAGGTCAGGCGATCCGTATACTTGGTGATGAGACGGAGTTACGGCGCTTCGAAAAGAGTATGGATGCTTTCATCAAGCACCTGCATCGTTATGGCACAATTACCGAAACCACAATTGATCGGATCATGCACTCCGGTGAAGCCAGTTCGGAAGGAGAGAAGGAAAGCAACGATGTGCTTGTTTATGGAAACGGGGGGCTCGTTGTCAGGGCCAGAACTCCCAACCAGCTCAAACTGGTGGAGAGTTGCGACAAGAATGACATGGTGTTCGCCATTGGTCCTGCCGGTACCGGTAAAACATACACCGCTGTTGCACTTGCAGTTCGTGCTTTGAAAAACAAAGAAGTCCGTAAAATTGTACTGACCCGTCCGGCTGTTGAGGCCGGAGAGAATCTTGGTTTTTTACCGGGTGATATGAAAGAGAAGCTCGACCCTTATCTGCAGCCTTTGTATGATGCCTTATATGATATGATACCGGCAGAAAAGCTGGAGTATTATCTGGAGAACAGAATTGTAGAAATTGCTCCGCTTGCTTTTATGAGGGGCCGCACGCTGGATAATGCCTTTGTCATTCTCGATGAGGCTCAGAATGCCACGGAGGCTCAGCTGAAAATGTTCCTAACCCGAATGGGGCCTTCAGCCAAATTTGTAATCACCGGCGATCTCACTCAGATAGATCTGCCGAAGCAACAACCCTCCGGACTTCAGCCGGCTCTGAACAGGCTGGGGGAGGTGGAAGGAATTGAGGTTGTTTACCTGGATACCAATGATGTTATCCGCCACAGATTGGTGAAACGGATTATTGATGCATATAACACTCTTTAAAAAAAAACAGAAAATGAAAAACAATGTATTGACCGCAACGGATTTCCATTTTTCAAACCAGATTTCAAAATACAAGGGGAAAGTCAGGGATGTATATACACTTTCAGGCAATCTGCTTGTTATGGTTGCCACTGACAGAATCTCTGCCTTCGATGTTGTCCTTCCCCGTGGTATCCCTTACAAGGGGCAGGTTCTGAATCAGATCGCTGCCCGTTTTCTGGCAGCTACTGCCGATATTGTTCCAAACTGGGTGCTTGCTGTTCCTGATCCTGTGGTAACTGCGGGCATCGCCTGCGAACCTTTTAAAGTGGAGATGGTTATCCGGGGCTACCTGAGCGGACATGCCGCCCGGGAATATGCTGCCGGTAAACGGATGCTCTGTGGCATAAGTCTGCCCGAAGGCATGAAAGAGAACGGCAAATTCAACACACCGATCATCACGCCCACCACCAAAGCTTCGGTAGGGCATGACGAAGATATTTCCAGAGAAGAAATCCTGCGCTCGGGCCTTGTTTCCAAATCGGATTACGAGCAACTGGAAGCCTATACGAGGGCTCTTTTTCAGCGTGGAACGGAAATGGCCGCCGCACAGGGACTTATTTTAGTTGATACGAAATACGAATTCGGCAAGGCCAATGGGAAAATTTATCTCATCGATGAAATTCACACACCGGACTCCTCCCGCTACTTTTACAAAGAAGGATATGAAGAGCGCCAGGCCAAAGGAGAGAACCAGCGCCAGCTCTCCAAAGAATTTGTAAGACAATGGCTGATCGAGAATAATTTTCAAGGGAAAGAAGGGCAATCCATCCCGGAAATGACAGATGAAATCGTAAATGGAGTTTCTGAAAGATACATTGAGCTGTACGAGAAAATAACAGGGGAGAAATTCGAAAGATCGGATGTGTCTGATGTGCCGGCACGTGTCGAGAAAAATATTTCCGCATATCTGAAGAAGCATTCGGCTACAGTTTAGAGTGCCCGCATCTGGCGGAAACGATTACCGGAGAGAAATCAGCGGTTTTGTCTGAAAAAAACTTCCGGAAGAGGATTGACTGTCAGGGTTATAAGGGTTGAAATCAACGCTTATAACCCTGAAGCAATAACGATGATGATCTGGCGTATTTTACCTTTTAAATTGTCGTGATTATTGCTATCTTTCCTACTTATTCATGTCTCCAGCATCGGATGCGAAATAGTTTAATTTCATTTTTATTTCTTTTCTCCATCTTCAGCGCGGGAGCTCAGGGTAAATATTCCATCACCCTTGATCTAAATAATATCTCCAACGACCGCATCAAGGTTACCATTGTTCCTCCGCACATCAACGACCGTGAGCTGCATTATATCATGCCGGCTTTTATCCCGGGATCTTATTTCAAAAAGGATTTCGGACGTTTTGTTTCCGACATGCTTGTCATTACCAAAGCAGGCAATTCACTCGACATTAAGAAAGAGGGTGAAAATGTATTTACGATCCGGAATAAGGGACAGGAAGAGATTGCAAAAATCGAATATTACATCAGTGACAGCTGGGACATGGAAAAACCTTCCTCCCTTATGTCGGATGATGAATTCAATTATGTTTTCCAGCCCGGAGGAACGAATATCGCATCCGGCAATATCATGATCAACCATTACGGGTTCTTTGGGTATATCGACGGCCACAAAGACCTTCCCTATGAACTGACCATCCTGAAGTCGCCCGCCATGTATGGATCCACCACACTGAGCCGGAAAAAAAGCACTCCGAACAAAGATTATTTTGTTGCTGAAAATTATACGAAGCTGGTTGATAATCCGATTATGTATTGCATTCCGGATACCACCAGCTTTGATGTCGACAGTACTCATATCTGTATTTCAGTATATTCTGAGAATGGCGTCGTCAAAGCGAAATCACTGGCTTATTACCTGATTGTTCTTTCTTCCGCAGTCAGGGACAACCTGGGTCGTCTGCCGGTGAAGAATTATACATACATCATGTATTTCGCTTCACCCAATAATCA
>DASYGQ010000201.1:0-9460 GCA_035999585.1 Bacteroidia bacterium
TTCTGCTTCTGTTTCTGTTTCTGTTTCTCTTTCTCCTTCTTCATTCAACCCAAAGCTCCTTTCCCCCCTGACAAAAAGTCAACTCCTCCTTTTTCCTCTTCCTCCGTTTTTCCCAATCATTCCCTCCTAGGACTACAATCCACTTCCCCCCCATTTTGTTCCAGCAAAAAAGTGTAATTACTTGGAAAGACGTATGCTTTTACGCGTTAGTGCTTAAAAAGTAAAAATCGCATCCGTATTTGTGCGCAGACAACTTGTCAGACTTTTAAAGGCAATCCTATAGGCAGATTTAAAATTTAGTAGTTTTGCAAGGCAAAAGAGAAGAAAACAAAAATTAGCAAATCGATCTATGCATTCCATTCAGACCATGCGTCCCATCATCGAAGCTGCCTGGGACAACCGCGAGCTTTTGAAAGAAGATCTTACTCAGGATACAATCCGCGAGGTGATTCAGGCCCTGGATCTTGGCAAGCTGCGTGTGGCCGAACCGGATGGCGATGCCTGGAAGGTGAATGAATGGATCAAAAAAGCAGTCATCCTCTATTTCCCCATCCAGAAAATGGAAACCATCGAGATTGGTCCCCTTGAGTTTTACGATAAGATGCAGCTCAAAAGGAATTATGAATCTCTGGGCGTAAGGGTGGTGCCACATGCCATTGCACGCTACGGAGCGTTTCTCGCCCGGGGTGTGATCCTCATGCCGAGCTATGTGAATATCGGCGCTTATGTCGACAGCGGAACCATGGTTGATACCTGGGCAACTGTAGGATCCTGCGCGCAGATCGGAAAAGATGTTCACCTGAGCGGTGGTGTGGGTATCGGTGGCGTGCTCGAGCCTGTTCAGGCTTCTCCTGTGATCATTGAAGACGGATGTTTCATCGGCTCACGCTGCATTGTGGTGGAAGGTGTTCATGTGAAGAGCGAGGCTGTGCTGGGCGCCAATGTGGTGCTTACGAAATCAACAAAAATCATTGACGTGACCGGTCCCGAACCGAAAGAATACAAAGGTGTTGTGCCGGCCCGTTCGGTCGTCATTCCGGGTTCATATACGAAGAAGTTTCCGGCCGGGGATTATCAGGTACCTTGTGCCATCATCATCGGGCAGCGTAAAGCCAGCACCGATTTAAAAACTTCCCTCAATCAGGCATTGAGAGAATATGACGTGGCGGTCTGAGTCAAATCTAATAAGCATTCATGAAAATACTTGTCATACAAACAGCTTACCTGGGAGATGTGGTATTGGCCACGGGCGTTCTTGAAAAACTGCACCATGCCTATCCGGCTGCCAAAATAGATTTCCTTGTGCGCCGTGGCAACGAAGGTCTGATGAAGGATCATCCCTATCTGCATGAGTTGCTGGTGTGGGACAAGTCGAAAAATAAGTACGGAAATTTATTACGGATCATTCGTAAAGTCCGTGCCGCGCGTTATGAATATGTGGTGAATGTGCAGCGCTTTGCAACCTCAGGGCTCATTACCGGCTTCTCCGGTTCACGCAACCGGTTTGGGTTCGACAAAAATCCTCTTGCTTTCTTATTCAGTAAAAAAGTGCCTCATGTCGTAGGTGGCGGCAAGCATGATCTGGAAAGAAACCATGAACTGATACGCGAGATCACCGACGATCATTTCGCAAAATACAAGCTATACCCTTCCAAAGCCGATTATGCAGCTACGGAAAAATACAAAAGGCCTTCGGCAGATGCATCAAGGGTGCCTTATGTCTGCATTGCACCTACCTCCATTTGGTTTACAAAAGAATTTCCGCGCGACAAATGGGTGCAGCTGATCGATTCATTGCCTGATCCTTCTTCACCTGTTTATCTGCTGGGTGGCCCGGCCGATGCCGCTGCCTGTGAGTGGATAAGAACGAACTGCAAGCGCAGCAATGTCCTGAATCTGGCCGGAAAGCTCAGTCTGCTTGAATCAGCTGCTATGCTGATTGATGCCCGTATGAATTATGTGAACGACAGCGCTCCGATGCACATGTGCGGTGCGCTGAATGCCCCGGTCACCCCTATTTTTTGCTCTACTGCCCCGCCTTATGGCTTTGTGCCGCTCTCCGATGTGGTCAGGATTGTGGAGACCAAGGAAAAGCTGAGTTGCCGCCCCTGTGGTTTACACGGACATAAAAAATGTCCGGAAGGCCATTTCAAATGCGCCCTGACCATTAAAGTCGAAGATATTCCATTGTAGCGTTTGATGGCCGCCGCATCCTGTTACGGTTCGTTAAGCAATTTTCAAACATACACATCTGTTTCTGCGGAAGGTTCAGTACTTTTGCCGCATGTCTGAAACACTTCCCGTCATCACACTCAATCCCGGCAAAGAACAAAGCCCATTGCGTTTTCATCCCTGGATATTTTCAGGAGCAATTAAGAACAAGAGTACGGCTGTTGCCGAAGGCGACGTGGTGGAAGTCCGCGACCACAAGGGAATGTTTGTCGGGCTTGGACATTATCAGGACGGCACCATTGCAGTCCGTGTCTTTGCTTTTAAGAAGGCAGAAGTGGATTTTAAGTTCTGGAAGAACAAACTGGTTCGTGCCTATAATTTAAGAAAGAAGCTGGGCCTGGCAGAAAGTGCTCATACGAATGTATACCGTCTCGTCTATGCTGAAGGCGACGGCATGCCCGGACTGATCATTGATTTTTACAATGGAACGGCGGTGCTTCAGACTCATTCCATTGGCATGCACCGGATCAAAGGAGATCTGATTGAGGCATTGAAAGAGATTTACGGTGAAGCGTTGCATGCAGTTTATGACAAGAGCGAGGAAACGATGCCGAAGCTTTCGGCTGTGAAGGCAAAGAATGGCTGCCTGTGGGGGGAGACAAAGACGAATGAGGTATTGGAGAACGGTCACACTTTTCATGTCAACTGGGAAACAGGACAAAAGACAGGCTTCTTTGTAGATCAGCGGGAGAGCCGTGAACTGGTGTCGCGCTACAGCAAGGGCCGCACGGTTTTAAATACGTTCTGTTATTCGGGCGGTTTTAGCATTTATGCCTTGGCGGCTGGTGCGAAGGAAGTCCATTCGGTTGACAGTTCGCAAAAAGCGATTGAGCTTACGAAGCAGAATGTATTGCTGAATCCGGGAAAGGATCAGGGGCCACATGAGGCGTTTGCTGTTGACACTTTTGATTTTCTGGTCGGGAAAGAACATACATACGATTTAATTATCCTGGATCCTCCGGCCTTTGCGAAGCATCAGAATGTGAAGCACAATGCCGTGAAAGGCTACAGGAAGCTAAATGCGGAAGCGTTGAAGCAGATCAAACCGGGCGGGATCATTTTTACATTTTCATGTTCACAGGTAATAAACAGGGAATTGTTTCAGGGTGCGGTGATGGCAGCGGCTATTGAAACCGGACGAAGCGTGCGGATTCTGCACCAGCTCAGCCAGCCCCCGGATCACCCGGTGAGTATATTTCATCCCGAAGGGGAATACCTGAAAGGGCTTGTGCTGTATGTGGAATAACAGGTTTCATTGAATCAGCCACCCCGATGTCGGAAAGAAATATGAATTTTAACTGAGCCTATTCTATGTCAGATCTCCGCATTGTATTTATGGGCACACCCGAGTTTGCGGTGGCTTCCCTTGATATCCTTTTGCAAAACGGTTATAACATCGTGGGTGTTATTACGGCTCCTGACAGACCAGCAGGGCGCGGACTGGAGCTGATGCCTTCAGATGTAAAGAAGTATGCGCTCAGCAAGGGACTGAATATCCTGCAACCGGAAAAGCTGAAGAATGAAACCTTTCTGTCCGAACTCAAAGCGCTGAAAGCCGATTTGCAGATTGTCGTGGCTTTCCGCATGCTTCCGGAGCTGGTCTGGAATATGCCAAGGCTGGGTACGATCAATCTGCACGGTTCTTTGTTACCCCAATACAGAGGTGCAGCTCCCATTAACCGGGCCGTGATGAACGGAGAAACGGAGACAGGTGTCAGTACCTTTTTTCTACAGCAACAGATTGATACGGGTAAAATCATTTTCCGGGAAAAGACACCCATAGGGGCCGATGAAACAACCGGAGAGCTGCATGACAGGCTGATGATGATCGGTGCGGGCCTCGTGCTGAAAACGGTTCAGGCCATTGAAAAAGGTGATTATCCCCAGATTGACCAGCAAAGCCTGCTGAAGAAAGGTGACCTTCTGAAAGAAGCTCCCAAGCTGTTCAAGGAAGATTGCCGTATCCGCTGGAGCGATGATATTCATAAGGTCCACAACTTCATCAGGGGATTGAGCCCCTACCCTGCGGCATTTACGGAACTGGTATCTCCTGATGGGAAATCACATCCTCTGAAAATATACAAAGCTCAGAAAGAAGAATCCTTACATCAGGATGAGGTTGGAAAGGTACTGACCGACGAAAAGACATTCCTGAAAATAGCAGTCCCCGGAGGCTATATAAACATTCAGGAAATGCAATTGGCTGGGAAGCGGAAAATGGCTACAAGTGAGTTTCTGCGCGGCTTTCAGCTGAAAGGGAAATGGACTGTAAACCCCTGATAATTTAAATTCCTGCATGGAAGTACCAGAAGGCTGTTCAGGGAAACGAAAATCTGGAATGTGCAGTATTGAGCCTGTTCAATGGCACTGAAGCACAAAAAGACCCTGATAATACTGGTTTCAGGGGGTGGTTATTAACAAAAGGCTGATTTATTAACAATTTCACACTTTTTTGCCTCTGAATGTTGCATAAACACTCAGATGTTCTACTTTTGCTTTCATCAAAACATTTTTATCCCTAACAATTAAAAACAAACAACATGAACAAAGCAGAATTGATCGATGCTATCGCTAGCGATGCAAAAATTTCCAAAGCTGATGCAGGAAGAGCAGTTGACGGTTTCGTTAACGCTACTACCAAAGCTCTTAAGAAAGGTGACCGTGTAGCCCTCGTTGGTTTCGGTTCTTTTTCAGTAGCTAAAAGAAATGCACGTACTGGCCGCAACCCACAGACTGGCAAAACGATCCAGATCAAAGCAAAAAAAGTTGCAAAATTCAAAGCTGGTGCTGAACTGGCGAAAGCAGTTAACAAGTAATATCTGCTTGTATCAGCCATTTGGCTGATGGATCAAACCCCGCTCATGAGCGGGGTTTTGTCGTTTTGGGCAGGATGAGAGAAAAGCTCCCCTCAATTTTCTCCTCCACACTCACTCTGCCCTTTTTCCAGCCAGAGGATAAGTTTGAGTGTGAGAGCGAGTGGCGAGGAATAATTGGAGGTTTGGTTTCTTAATTTCTCCTCCACACTCACTCTCACACTCACTCTGCCCTTTTTCCAGCCAGAGGATAAGTTTGAGTGTGAGAGCGAGTGGCGAGGAATAATTGGAGGTTCGGTTTCTTAATTTCTCCTCCACACTCACTCTCAAACTCACACTGTCCTTCTTCCAGCCGGAGGATAAGTTTGAGTGTGAGAGTGAGTATGGAGGAATAATTTGAGCTTCGGGCTCTTCATTTCTCCTCCATACTCACTCTCACACTCACTCTGCCCTTCTTCCTTCCCGTGTTTGCTTGTATTTTACTAAATTCGCGGCCTGGACTTTCCTTTAGTCCAATTTAAACAACCGTCATGAGCAAAGCAGAAAAAATAAAGAATTTTGACCCCAATAACCTGGGTGATAAGAAGGCCAATCTGTTTGGGTTGCCTTTTACCGTTGAAGAGGCCGATGTGGTGGTGATTCCTGTGCCCTGGGAAGTAACCGTGTCTTACAGTGCCGGAACAGCCAAGGGACCGGAGGCAATTTTCGATGCTTCTTTCCAGGTGGATCTTTATGATCCGGAGATCAAAGATGCCTGGAAGATGGGAATTGCGATGGATGAACTTCCTGATCATCTGGCTAAAAAAAGCGATACACTCCGTAAGAAAGCGGAGAAATACATTGGGCTGCTGGAAGACGGACATAACCCGTCCAAACACCCGGGCATGAAGAAAATCCGCAATAAAGTAAACACAGCCTGTGTGGGTATGAACAGCTGGGTGAAAGAAAGAGCGCTTCATTTCCTCGATAAAAACAAAGTAGTGGCATTGTTAGGTGGCGATCACAGTACACCGCTCGGGCTTATGCAGGCTCTGGCTGAAAAGCACAAGTCATTTGCCGTCCTGCAGATTGATGCTCATGCCGACCTGCGCGATGCTTACGAAGGCTTTGAATTCTCGCATGCCTCGATCATGTTCAATGCTTTGAAAATTCCGCAAGTGAAGAAACTGGTTCAGGTAGGTATACGTGACTACTGCGAAGCGGAAGCAAATCTTGTCAAGCAGTCGAAAGGCCGTGTCAAATGTTTTTATGACCGCGACATCAAGAACAAACAATACAAGGGTGCCAGCTGGGCTGATATCTGTCGCGAAATCATCGTCAGCCTGCCGGATAAGATCTATCTGAGTTTCGATATCGATGGCCTGGATCCGAAACTTTGTCCAAATACAGGAACACCTGTTGCAGGAGGATTCGAAGCAGAGCAAGTCTTATTCCTCGTGAAACAGATTGTTGAAAGCGGGCGTACCATCATTGCCTTCGACATCAACGAGGTGGCTCCCGGCAAGGATGAATGGGATGCCAACGTAGGTGCACGCATGCTGTACCGCATTGCCAACCTGGTGGCGCAATCAAATGGAAAATAAGCGGCTCATGGCAGCGGAAACGGATCAAGAGCTGTACGAATACCTGGCGCAGTTCATCACTGAAAACAAACGGAGCAAAATCGAAGAGATTGTGCAATGGCGGACGCGTTACCTGACCCTCGTGCTGGAAGATATTTACCAGCCTCACAACGCCAGCGCTGTGCTCCGGACTTGCGAGTGTTTTGGAATACAGGATGTGCACATCATTGAAAACAGGAATAAATACACCGTCAACCCTGACGTTGTCATGGGATCCACCAAATGGATGGATCTTCACAAATACAACGGTTCTCCCAATAACACACCTGCCGCATTAAAAGCACTCAAGGATCAGGGATACCGCATCGTGGCCACCACTCCTCATAAGAACGATTGCAATATCACGGATCTTGACCTCAGCAAAGGCAAAGTAGCCCTGGTTTTGGGCACCGAGATTGACGGCATTACGGATACCGTTTTTGAAATGGCCGATGAGTTCGTGAAAATACCGATGTACGGTTTTACGGAAAGCTTCAACATCTCTGTGACGGCTGCCATGTGCCTGCATACGCTAAGCGACAAGCTCCGCAACTCCGAACTCAACTGGAGGCTCAGCGATGAAGAGCATCTCAAGCTCAAAACCGATTGGGTCCGTAATATCCTCACCAAGCCTGAACTGGTGGAAGCGGAATTCTGGAAGAAGATGAAAGAGGAGGGGCGAATCTGAGAATTCCAAAAGAAAAGGAATATCGAATTTCGAACACTGAATATTGAACCGCCGAAGGTTTTATGCTTCAAGGTTTTGTGTTCCATTTATTTTTTCCGCAGCCAGACACAGAGCTGCATTCCCGTATTGGTGCGTTTCATAAATGGCCTGAGAATGAAATCTGTCCAGCCCGGCATGAACGTCTGGCAGACGTAAAAGTCATGAAAGGCTATGCCATAACCCTTCTGACGGGCATGTTCCTGAAAGGATTTCAATGAGAACTCATGCAGGTGATATGGTTCATGCATGGGACTCAGATTGCAGACATAATCACTCCGTTTCAGAAAATAGAAGAAATTCATGAATTTACTGATGAGCCAGTTGGAGGAAGGTACCTCAATGTGAATGATACCACCCGGCTTCAGCCAGCGCAATGCTTTTTCAATGGCGCCTGCCGGATCATACAGATGTTCGAGTGCTGCGCCGAATGAGATAAAGTCGAAATGGTTTTCAGGGTATTCCAGCTCTTCGATCATTCCGAGCCTGAGCTTTTCGCGGCTGATGCCGGTGTGGGTGACTGCTCTTTCGTAAAAAGAAAGAGAAGGTTCCAGTCCATACGCATCAAAGCCTGCCTTTTCCATGACAATCATTCCTTTGCCTATTCCGCTACCAATATCCAGGCTTTTCATTCCGGCCTGTATTGTCATAAGTTTTTGGAGGACCAGCAGTTCGCCTTTGAAATAATTACTGTCTTGTTTGAAATAAGCCGGCTCCCAATAGCTCTCCGGAGGAACTCCGTAATGATCCTGAATATCTGCAGGGATGGACTGAGGATTAGAATAAATCAGTCCGCATTCCGTGCAACGGCATACGGTGGTGGTAATGCCTGTTTTCTTTTCCGGGGAACGGCCTTGCGACTGATTGAGTCGTTTGCCCATGATCCGGTGTTTTTCCACTGAAGAACCACACATGTTGCAATGTGTGATGTACCTGAATTTGTACAAGAAGTCGCTACGCTTCATGGGAGTGTTGAGTCTTGAATCATCTGCCTGCCGGAGTCATTTATCAGGCATCGACAGGAAAGATAATGCAAATAAGTACGTGAACAAGATTATTAGAAATTCGCAAATAATTGTCCCGTTTAATTCCTTCCTTTTCACCGAAACGTACGCCATTCGTTTTTTTTATACATTTGTTCCGTTAACCAATCAAAAAAACAACCATATATGGGCAAAGGAGATAAAAAAAGTAAAAAGGGTAAAATCACTATTGGTTCTTATGGAGTAAAAAGACCTCGTAAGAAAAAAGTTGCTGCTGCAAAAGCTAAAGCCGCTCCAAAGAAAATTGCCAAAGCAGCCGCCCCGAAAAAGGCCGGAAGAAAGACCGCTAAGAAAGAAGATTAATAGATGGGCCCCTTTTATGGGGCCTTTTTCTTATTTGAAAAAATGAATTTCGAATATCGAACACCGAATTTCGAATTATGAAGTAAAAAGCCTTCGTTGTTCGATATTCGAAATTCCTTTCCCCTTTCTCAAGGCGCAAGCCTTTCCAGTCTCCAACACCAAACAAAGCCTTCGGCGTTCGAAATTCGGTGTTCGATATTCGACATTTTTTCCTCCTTCAAGGAGCCAGCCTCTCCATCTTCCACCCTCCTCCACTCAACGAGTACCGCAGCCTGTCATGCAGGCGGCTGGGGCGTCCCTGCCAGAATTCGATGCTGTCGGGCTTTAATAAATAGCCTCCCCAATAGGGAGGACGTGGTACCTCGTCACCAAATTTTGTATCCAGTTCGGCATATTTGTCGTCCAGCTCTTTGCGGCTTGCAATCACGCGGCTCTGGGGCGATACCCAGGCACCCAGCTTGCTTGTCCGCGGACGGGAAGCGAAATAGCTGTCGGAATCTTCTTCGGACTGCCTTTCCAGAACGCCTTCAATACGAACCTGACGTTCCAGCTCAGGCCAGAAAAAGGTGATGGCGGCGGCAGCGTTTTGTTCCGACTGCAATCCTTTCCGGCTTCTGTAATTCGTATAAAAAACAAACCCTTTCGGATCGAAATTGCGAAGAAGTACAATGCGTGCGGATGGTTTTCCGTCAGATCCCACGGTGGCGAGCATCATGGCATTGGGTTCATTCACCTGAGCTTCCA
>DASYGQ010000303.1:0-5253 GCA_035999585.1 Bacteroidia bacterium
TTCTGTAATTTCTCTTTACTCAGTGTTTTAAATACCGAGGGTTTCATGTGCCTTTTCAGGGTTATTTTCCAAAAGCCTGTATAGCCTGCCAGAACAGGAAGATCCATCAGTCTCAGTTCCATGAAGTAATAAACCGGACTCTTTTCGCCATTTCTGACGGCGATCCTTGCAGCTTCCACACGCTCATTGATATCGTTCCAGGCATTGTCAAGAGCATCTTTCTTGACATCCCAGCCTGTGCTCAGATCGGTTGTATAGGTGCCGTCGCTGTTTTTGACGTAGCAGACTTCGCGGGTAATATTTCCCAATGCAGATTTGTCCTGAGGCAGGTTTTCTTTTTTCATCAGGCTTGAGGAACCGCTTGTTTGTAGAACCACATTTTCCCAACCTCTTTGGCCAGGCTTGTATCCGAACCAATCCCGTTTGAACATCCCTGATAAGAAGGTTGTCCTTTTTCATTCCTGTCCAGACTCATCAGATAAGGGTTTACTTTCATATCATCGGGAGTACCGTTAACCTGAGAACTGATTCGTCTGAAAATTTCAGCTGCCACTTTTTCGAGCAGCTGCATGTTAGAGGAAATCTGCTCAATGAGTTTGTCCGGACTGAGCGGGGTGCGTATCGCTTTCTGGAGCTCATACATATAAGTGAGGTCAAAAGGATCGAGGTAGAGGTGACTGAAAATTTCATTATCCATTTCCCCAAATGCAATAAACAAATCCTGCATCTTTTTATTGAGCTCTCCGAACTTCCTTCCCAGGCTTTGTGGAGATGAGAAGAGTTCTTTCAGCAATTTCATGTCGGTGAAAGCATTGTTGGCAAAAAGGACTGTGGGCACTGCCCAGTAACCTGTCCAGTCCCAGAATATTTTCAGCGTCATGGTTTGTGCCTTACCCATCAGCGGATATTTGTTCTGATAAACCGGAATCCAGTTGTCAACCAGGGTAAGATGTGTTTTTTCATAAATGGAGGCCCGTATGCTGATGTCTTCACCTGCCAGATCTCTCAGGATAAGATCGGAGAGCCAGGTATTGTTCATCGCAATAAAATCGGAACCGGGTGAATAAAGGGGATCCAGAAAAGCGCCCGCTTCACCTGTTACGCCCCAACGGTCCTCGGAATAAACCCTTTCGCTGTGGTGGGCATAATGACGCAGGATTTTAAAGTCCATCAGGCCGTCGCCTCTGCCAAGCGGTTCGAGCATCTGATAACAAAGCGGTTCGTTTTTTTCAAGCCACTTTAAAGCTTTTTCATAGGTATTATAATCTTCAAAAGGATGCACGGCCGGATCGGCAACAATGCCGATGCTCGTATTTTTTGATCCGAGCGGAATAACCCAGACCCAATATCCTTTGTCCATAAAATGCACAGTGCTGAGAAGGCGGAGGCCAGGCTGGAGGTAAGCTTTCCAGGTTTCATTCTCTGACCATTGCCCGATATCAATGACTCCTTTCAGACGATACCAAACGGAGTTAACGGCATGATCCATGTCTTTGGCAAATCCCAGTTTACGTTTCAGGATACTGACTCGGCTGCTGGCATCGGCTATCCAACGGCAGGAAACTTTTGTTTCCTCTCCGCCTTTGACATAAGTAACAGTGTGTCCACTCTTGTTGATGTCCACATCTTTTACGCGCGCACCCATGCGCACATCTGTGCCTAGGCTGCGAGTGTGACGAATGAGTTCATTTTCAAAGGTACCTCTGTCGAGCTGATGGCTGGGGGTGGGGGGCTTATCCCTGGGTCCTAACTCAACCCGGGAAGCAATGTCGGCTTTGTTTTCAGAGGGAAAGAAAAAACGAAGACCATGTTTTGGAAGTTCACTTTTTTCCAGATAGTTTTTCAAGCCCAGCACTTCCCTGAAATAATGGCTGCCAAGCTCAACCGTAGATTCACCCACCTTGTGTGCTGCCACAGCAGCCTCATGCTCCCGCTTTTCAAGAATGAGGATGGAAATATCCGGGCGGGCACGCTTGAGCTGAATGGAAAGGGTCAGACCTGCAAGGCCTCCTCCTAAAATGATCACATCGTAAGTACTTTCCATTTTGAAAATCGGTTAATCGGCTAAAGTGAAAAAGGTTGTCTGTAAGCTTGGAAGCTACCAAGGTAGTCAAAAAGACAATATCCGGCATCCGGAACTTTGGAGTAAATAAGGGGTGGGTGCAGGCAGGCCTGTGAAATCAGGCATCGGAAAGATCGAATGTCTAAAGAGGTATAAAATCAGTTTCCGTCAGCAGGTGCGGCTATGGCACCGGTGGTTTTGCCTCCGGTATCAATGAAGCGGATATTGTTTCCGCTCTCCCGAAGAATTCTGTCAAGCTCGATGAGATTGGCAAGGGCAACTTGTGAGTAGTTTTGAGAAGCAATACCGAAATTGCCGGCCTTGGTTTGCCAGAGTTGCTTGATCATACTGATGTTTCCTTCGCAGGGGTTAATTACGTCGAGGGCTCTGGCTACATTTCCGGCGCCGGCGTGATAGATGTGCAGAACCAGCAGTCGGTACCAGAGGTCGCTGGGGTCATAAGCAACACCATGATCATCGAGCATTTTATTGGCATAAGGAATGCAGATGGTGCGCAGCAATTTGGCGGCAGCCCAGGCGCTTCTGTCAAAATCGCGGCGCTCATCCACGTTTTTATAAACTTTCAATCCCATGTTACGGGCAACACCTTTCATAAGCTGGAAGGAGCCAAGTGCTCCCACGCATGATTTTCCATTGCATTTCCCCGGGCTTTCGATGAGCAGAATGGCCTGGGCGTAAAAAGGATCGGTATTTTCATTTTCAAAAATACGGATGGCTTTGTCAATGGTGGGCATGACACCTTCCACATTGTAAAAATTATTTTTTCCCGCACTAAAAAGAATCGGTTCCGAATCGGGAAGAAGATAAGTGGCGCGTAAGCTTGCACGAAGCGAATCTTTGCGGGCCTCGCTCATCTTTGAATATTCTTTTACTGTCATGCGGCTCAGCATCATACGTGAAGAAGCCACATTCATGATGCCACTGTCAGGACTCATTTTAATGATGGTGCTCCAGAAACGGACCTGTGTGGTTGTGTCGAGACCGTAAGAATAAATGCGTTTGTCCTGCATGAAATACCTGCACGATTCATCTTTCAAAGAACGCACCTCGATCTTTCCCTGAATATTTTCCTGAGAAAACAATGCAGAGCTATAGATGATTAAAAAAGATAACAGAATGACAGAGCCACGTTTCATCATATGCAAGTATAAAGGTACGGAACGGTAAAAGCAAGAAATAACGGCAGGAATCTAATTGTTAACCATTGTACGTTAATTACCTGAATATGTTTCCTTTACCTGATTAAGATGGTCTTTTGCCATGAGTCCGGAATGAAAGCCGACTAAACCGCTAATTTAGCCTATGGGTAATACGGAGCCAATCCGAAGACATCCAGGTTCCCTGATATTTCGTATTTTCGCAATCCTAAATTCAGTACATGCCCTCTGTCTCCAGTTGCAAGGAAATCAGTGTCCGTTTCAATGAAGTCGACTCTCTCAGGATGGTCTGGCACGGCCATTATCTGCGTTATTTTGAGGACGGGAGGGAAGATTTCGGGAAACAGCATCAATTGGGTTATCTGGATGTTTATGCAAAGGGTTTTTTAATTCCTCTTGTAAAAGCAGAACTGGATTACAAAAGACCTTTGAAATATGGCGATCAGGCACTCGTAGAAGTTACTTATATCGATGACCCGGCAGCAAAACTCATATTTGACTACCGGATACTGAATGCAAAAGACCGCACACTTGTTTGTTCAGGCCGGACGATACAGGTTTTTCTGAACCTGGAAAATGAACTGCAGCTGACCGTTCCTGATTTCTTTCTCGAATGGAAAAGGAAAATGGGTTTTCCGGCATAGCCGAAAAAAATAGAATCAAAGCTTGAAAAAAAAAATCTACATAGGCGCTGATGCCATTGTTTCTCCTCTAGGCTTCGATACGGAAGAAAATTTCAGAATGGTTCTGGCTGGCGCTACCAAATTGGCCGCTACAGAGAAACCCTTCAGAGGCTCTCCATTCTTTGCATCTCTGTTCGATGAAAAAGTTCTGGATGAGCATTTCAGTTCCATGGCCGAGCCACTGAAATATACCCGACTTGAAAAGATAAGCATACTGGCCATCGAAAAAGTGATGAAGCAAAGCGGAGTGGACATGACATCCGACCGCACACTGCTTATATACTCTACAACAAAGGGGAACATCAGTTTACTTGAGAATAGTGGCCTGGAAAAGATTCCGGCAAACAGAGTATATCTTCCGATACTGGCCGAAGAGCTTGGCCGCTTTTTCAAATGTATCAACAAACCTCTTGTTGTTTCCAATGCATGTATTTCAGGAGTTCTGGCTCTCATCATCGCAGCACGTCTGATTCGTTTGGGCCGGTATGATCACATTGTTGTAGCCGGCGGAGACATTATTTCAGAGTTCACTCTTTCCGGATTTCAGTCATTCGCGGCACTAAGCCCCGAGTGTTGCCGTCCTTACGATGCAGCGCGCAAAGGCATCAATCTGGGTGAAGCAGCAGCAGCGGTTCTGGTTACGGCGGATTCCGGCATGACAGGAAAGGATCGGTTGTTTATAGCCGGCGGAGCGAGCGCTAATGATGCAAACCATATCTCAGGACCTTCCCGAACCGGGGAAGGGCTGTTTCAATCCGTGCTGGCCGCCATGAAAGAGGCTGGATTGAACAGCGCGGATTTTATTTCAGCCCATGGTACTGCCACCGAATTTAATGACGAGATGGAATCCATTGCGTTTTCAAGAGCAGGCCTGTCTGCTGTCCCCATGCATAGCCTGAAAGGATATTACGGACATACACTGGGTGCGGCAGGACTTGTTGAAAGTATCCTCTCCATCCAATCGCTCAGGAAGGGCAAGCTGATTGCAAGCGCCGGGTTCGAAAACAAAGGTGTCAGCGGAGATGTGAATATCATTGAGACGGGGAAAGACATCACCATGCATACCTGCATCAAAACAGCTTCGGGTTTCGGCGGCTGCAATGCAGCGGCTGTTTTTATCAGAGAAGGAGGTGCAAATGCATGAGATCAAAGCTTTTTGCAGCGTTATTAATAACAGCATTTTTCTGAACGGAAAGAAGGTTTATCAGGAAGAGGATAGTGCGACATTCCCTGAATTTTCAATACGGGCGTATCGTCACATGTCACTGACATATCCCAAATTTTTTAAAATGGATCCGCTTTGCAAGCTTGCGTTTCTGGCGGCCGAAAC